>JBCDKT010000005.1 GCA_038746285.1 Bacteroidota bacterium | reverse complement strand
GGATAGTGTCTCACCTATACGAGGTCGTCCCCGCGCAGGCGGGGACCCATGCACCCCCCTGTGTGAAGCGCCGCCGCCTGATGGATGCCCGCCTGCGCGGGCATGACATGAGAGTGAGGCAACAATCCTCAGAGGTGGTATGAGAGGTAGGCCCGGTAGCGGAACCGCTCGCGGTCCAGAATCAGGCACCGCTTCTCTTTCTGCCGCCCCCGCCCGAACCGCCGGGCACCGAGGACGATGCCGAGTTCCAGCGGCATGTTGAACCTCGGCAGGCCGAGGTCGGCGTCAAGCTCCGTCCGTGATACATCGTGAATGCTGAGTCGGCACTCTGCGATGATGCTGTAGATTTTCTCTACCCGGACCTGCGCGCTGTCGTCCTCTTCGAGTGCGCACCGTGCCACGAAGCCGCAATCGTGGATCGCAAAAATGACCGCGTCGAAGAGCGGCGCGTAGTCTGGGTCGAAGGGGGCGTTTACGAAGACGCTCTGATCGTAGAGGCCGCCGGACATCGGTTACTTCTTGACCAAGTACGGAGCGCTCTCATACACCCGCAGCGCCGCCTCATCATTGCCCGCCCGGCGCGCTTTGACGGTCTTTGCGGCGGCGAGCGCCTTGCTGCGGCTCACCGCTCCGGTCTTTTTCGAGTTCTTGACGGTACGGCGAGTCTTTGACATGGAACGCTTGGCTCGGTAGGCCTGGAAAGGCTGTGCTGCCTCCTCCAACCACGACTGGGCCAATCGGTTCATGCGCCGCTCGATCTTATGCCGCTGCCTCGGCCTTTTGCTGCATCGTGGCGCGCTTGCGGTCGTGCGTGTTGAGGTAGCGCTTGCGCAGGCGGAATGCACCCGGGGTGATCTCGATCAGCTCGTCCTCGCGGATGAACTCGATGGCTTCCTCCAGGCTCATCCGACGCGGCGGGGTCAGCTTCTCGAAGTTGTCGGCGGCGGCGGCGCGGTGGTTGGTGAGCTTCTTCTCCTTCGTGATGTTGGCCTCGAGGTCCTGGTCGCGGCTGTTCTCGCCGATCAGCATCCCGTCGTAGACCTCGTCCTGCGGCCCGACGAACAGCTCGCCGCGCTCCTGCAGGCCGACAATGGCGTAGGGCGTCGCCTTGCCTGCGCGGTCGGAAACGAGCGCACCCGTGGCGCGGTGCTTGATCGGGCCGGCCCACGGGCGGAAGGCGAGGAAGAGGTGCGTGAGGAGACCGGTCCCCTTCGTGTCGGTCAGGAACTCCGTCCGGTAGCCGATCAGCCCGCGGCTCGGGATCTCGAACTCGAGGCGGACGCGGCCCGTGCCGTGGTTGATCATCTTCGTCATCTGCCCCTTCCGCATCCCGAGCTTCTCGATGACCACGCCCATGTACTCCTCGGGCACGTCAATCGTCGCGGTCTCGAATGGCTCGTGGCGCTTGCCGTCGATCTCTTTGACGATCACCTGCGGCATGCCGACGGCGAACTCGTACCCTTCGCGGCGCATCTGCTCGATGAGGATCGCCATCTGGAGTTCGCCGCGCCCGAAGACGAGGTAGCGGTCCGGGCTCTCGGTCTCCTCGACCCGCATCGCGAGGTTCGTCTCGACCTCTTTGAAGAGGCGGTCGCGGAGGTTGCGGGAGGTGACGTACTTGCCATCGCGCCCGGCAAACGGCGAGTCGTTGACGCGGAACTCCATCGAGAGCGTCGGCTCGTCGACGCGGAGGGGCCTCAGCGGCTGCGGGGCCTCGGCGTCGGCCAGGCTCTCGCCGAGTCCGATCCCGCCCATGCCCGCGACCTCCACGACCTCGCCCGGCCCGGCCTCGGTGGCCTCGGCACGGTCGAGGCCTTCGTTGACGAAGAGCGCCGTCACCTGCTTCGTCTCAGTCGAGCCGTCGCGGTGGCAGAGGGCGACGTGCTGCCGCTCGCGCAGCGTACCCTGGACGACGCGGCCGCGGGCAATCGGGCCGAGGTAGGCGTCGGGCTTGACATCAGTGACGAGGACTTGCAGCGATCCGTCGGGGTCGCCCTCCGGCGCGGGCACGGTGCCGATGATCGCCGCGACGAGCGGGTCGAGGTTGGTCAGCGGCTCGCCGAGGTCGGTCGTGCACTGGCCGTCTCTGGCGACGGCGTAGAGGACGGGGAAGTCGATCTGCTCGTCGCCCGCGTCGAGGTCGATGAAGAGGTCGTAGACCTCGTTGAGCACGTCCTCGGGCCGGGCGTCCTGGCGGTCGATCTTGTTGATGACCACGATCGCGGGGAGGCCAAGCGCGAGCGCTTTCGAGAGCACAAACCGCGTCTGCGGCAGCGGCCCCTCGGCGGCGTCCACAAGCAGCATGATGCCGTCGACCATCCGCAGCGTCCGCTCGACCTCGCCCCCGAAGTCGGCGTGGCCCGGCGTGTCGACGATGTTGATCTTGACATCGGTCCCGTCGGCGGCCGTGTGGCGGATGGCGGTGTTCTTCGCCATGATCGTGATGCCCTTCTCGCGCTCGAGGTCCATCGAGTCCATCACGCGCTCGTTGACGGTCTCGTTGTCGCGGAAGGTGCCGCTCTGCCACAGGAGGGCATCGACGAGGGTGGTCTTGCCGTGGTCGACGTGGGCGACGATGGCGACGTTGCGGAGGTTCTGCTGCTGCATGGCGAAACGCGTTCGGTGAGCGCGGAGGCGACAAAAAAGGGCGGGCGACCCGGACTCGCCGAGCCGCCCGGTGGGTGGGGTGCACCGTGTACCGTCGGCCCCGGCGATGGCTCCCCGGTGCGTGCGAAGATCACGCGGAGTCTGCCGCTACTGGCTGCGGATCCACTCGGCCGTCTCACCGACGAGCGTGGCGTCCACGAAGCCCGGCTGCTCGTACTCGGCGGGCGCACTCGGTCCCTCGCCCGAAACGAGAAGGTGGTTGAGCGACGGGTAGCGCCGGAGCGTAGCGTGCGGCGCATCGGCGAGCGCATCCTGCCACACGGCGAAGTCGGCGTCGGGCACTTGGTAGTCGCGCCCGCCGTGAACGACGAGCACGGGCACGCCGAGGTCGGCCGCGAGCGTGGCCGGCGCGTGAGCGCGGAGGTCGAGCCAGTAGGCCGGCGGCGCGCCGAGGATAGGTTCGGTCGAGGCGCTGTCGGCCGGAGCGAGGGCGCGGACGGCGGCGAGGGCTTTGCGGATGGTGGCGCGCTGACCGTCCGCGTCGGGCGCGACGCCGTCGAGGTAGTCGAGTTGGTCCTCGACGATGTCTTCGAGCGGGCGCGCCCCGCCGGCGAGCACGACGTAGCCTGCGACCGGCACCCCACGCTCGGCAGCAGACCGAGCGGTACGTGGCGCGAGCATACCCCCGAGGCTGTGCCCGGCCACGAACAGCCGCTCCGGGTCCACGTCCGGGTGCCCGCGGAGCAGGTCGAGCGCGGTGAGCGCGTCCTCGATGCTCTCATCGAAGACGGTGTACGTTCCGCCGGCGAACGCCTCGGGATGCGCCTTCGTCCGCTTCTCGAACCGGAGCACGGCGACACCATCGCTCGCAGACCCGACGGCGAGGTCACGGAGCGGTTTGTTCGGCCCGACGGTCCCGTCGCGGTCGCTCGGCCCGGAGCCGTGGACGAGCACGACACCCGGCACGGGCGCGTCCGACTCGGGCACGAGCAGCGTTCCGCCGAGCGGCAGTCCGACGCCCGCATCGACGGTCACGTCTTCGGACCGATACGCCGTTTCGTCCGCGTAGGGCGGCAGCGCGCTTGGCTCCACCTCTGCCGCCTCCTCCGGCGGTACGGGTCGGACGAAGAGTCCGGCCACCTTCCCCTCAGCGTCGAACGACACGCGCACGTCCACCGTCGCCCGCTCGAAGCGCTCCGTCACTACAACCGTCGTGACCGGCCCTGGCTCGACGCGGGCACCGAGTCGCTCCTGCCGCACCCCGAGCTGTGCCTGGAGTGTCGGGCCGAGCGTGGCGAGACGCTCGGGCGGCAGGGCTGTGTGCATCTGCTCGTTGAAGTCGGCCGCGACCGTCTCGGTGTCGCCTGCCAGAAGCGCGTCAACGAGCATCTCGGCGCGGGCGACAAAGGCGGTGTCGGCAGGCTGCGCGAGGGCAGGAACTGGGAGCAGGAGCAAGGCGAAAGCGAGCGGCAGGAGTCGCATGGTGTCAGGAGGACCTTTCTCGAAAAGGTAAGCCTGCTCATTGACGCGCGCCCTTCTGGACCTTACCCCTTCACTTCGTCCTCCGGCTCGTCCTCCGCCGTCACGATCTCCTGAAAGACTACCTGCCCGGTCCGCAGCATCCGCCGGACGTAGGGGTGGCAGAGCTGGCAGTTGTGCCCGAAGACGGCGTGGTCCTGCAGGTCCTCGACCGTCGCCGCGCCCGTGGACGCGGCGACGGCCTTCAACTCGTCGAAGGTCGTGCTGAAGCAGTAGCACCGGTCGATGTGGACGTCCACTAGCGGAGCCGGGTGACGGTCTGCGTGGCGGCGCGGCCGCCTGCGCTGACCCGGACGAGATAGACTCCGCTCGGGAGAACGGCGGCGTCGAGCGCGACGGTGTGGTCGCCCGCCGCGCGCGGACCGTCGGCGAGGACGGCGACCTCGCGCCCGAGCGCGTCGTAGACCGAGACCCGCACGGGCGCACTCTGCCCGAGCGTGAACGCGACGGCGGCGCGGTCGGCCATCGGGTTCGGGTAGACCGAGGTGAGCGCGAAGTCCGCGGCGTCGGCCGGTCCTTCGTTCGCTACGGACGGTGCGGCGTAGACCGAGACGTAGTCCGGGAAGACCCCGGCCGCGACCGTTCCGAGAAGCGCCCCGCTTGCGCTGTGCGTGGTCACGGTCCCTGCCGCGGAGAACGGGTTCGTCGGGTCGGGGCGGCCGAGGATGTACTGGTCGCGCTCGGCGTCGTAGCCGACAGCCCCGACGGGGCGGGCATCGGTGTCGGCAATCGCAATCGCGCTGCCGAAGGTGTAGGCGTCCACGTCGAAGGGGACGAGGCCCGTGGCTGTGACGACGAGCAGGCGCTCGTCATCGCCCGAGCCGAGGAGCGCGGCGTCTTGGCCGAGGCCGAACGCGCTGCCGAGGTCAGCCGTCGACGTGACCGTCGTCGCAACGTTCCCCGCCGCAGTGTCGAAGACGACGACCTGGTCGGTACCGTTACAGACGGCGAACACGTCGCCGTCGCCGTCGGCCAGGACGAAGCGGGCCGGGCAGCCGATGTTGACAGTCCCGAGCAGGGCGTCCGTCGCCGTGTCGATGACTGCAAGCTCTGGGGGCCCTGCGAAGCCGCCGAGGGCGACGTACGCGCGCCCCGCCGCGACGGTGATGCCCTCGGGCTGCACCGGGACGGTAATCCGACCGCTCACGGTGTCGTCCGTCAGGTTGAGGATGACGATCTCGGACTCCGTCGCGCCCATCGCAAAGTTCTGCGTCGTGACGTAGGCCTTCGTGTCGCTGACCTGGGCGATGTAGCGCGCGGCGGCGAAGGCGGGGTCGGAGATCTGTCCGACGCGCTGCTGCGTGTCGGGGTCGACCACGTCGATGGTCGATGCACCGGGCGCGGTGACGTACAGCGTCTCGTTCATCAGCTGCATCCCTTGGAGAAAGCGGCCGATCTGGCCGACGAGGAGCTGCTCGGCCTCGCCGGTGTCGGGGTCGAGGTAGGTCAGCGACGAGGGATCGCCCTGGTTGCCGACGAAGATGCCGAGGGTCTCCTGCGCGCGTGCGGGCAGGGCGAAAACGAGGAGGGCGAGAAGGGTAGCGAAGAGGCGCATGGCAATCGAGGTGTGAGGGCGGAGAAGGGTTAGCGGGTTTCGAGCGTGAGGGTGAGCCGCAGCGTGCGCGGCGGCATCGGGTAGCGTGGGACGACGGAGTAGACCTCGTCGGTGAGGTTTTCGACACGAGCGCCGAGGCGGGCGCGCCACGCCGGGCCGGCGAGGGCGACCGAGGCCCCGGCGTCGAAGAGCGTATAGGGGTCGAGCGCGGCCGAGCCGTCGGCCGCGCTCGGGCGCTCGCTCGCGTGGCGAAGCTGCGCGTCGAGCCGGAGCGGTCCGAGCCCGAGCGCGACGTGGGCCTTCGCCTGGTCGTCGGGGACGAAGAGGAGCGGCTGGTCGAAGGAGGTCGCCGCCGAGTCCGTCCGGTCGCGGGCGCGGCTGCGCGCCCACAGACCTCCGACCTCGGCGAACGCGCTGCGCTGCTCGAACCGGACGTTCGCCGACAGCTCCCACCCTGTGGTCCGCGTCCGCCCGACGTTGACTGGGGCCCAGTAGAACCCGTCCGGGAAGCGGCCGGGACGCCAGACGATCTGGTCGCGGAGGCGGCTCGTGAAGAGGGTCCCTTCCGTCGCAAAGGTGAGCGGGCCGGGACGCACTTCGACGACGGCTCCCGCCTCGGCGGTCCAGCCACGCTCGGGGCGGAGCGCTGGGTTGCCGCCCGGCTGCCAGAAGCGGTCGTTGAAGGTCGGCGTGCGGAAGGCGCGGCCGGCGCTCGCCTTGAGCCGGAAGCCGCGCCACGGCGTCGGTTGCAGGTTTATTCCCGCGTGCGGCGTCAACGCCTGCACCGCCGAGTCCGGCAGGGCGAGCGAGTCCACGCTCGCCGTCTCCGACCGGTCGAAGCGAAGCGCGGTCGTGAGCACGCCGCGCGCGTTCCGAACGACGAACGACCCAAAGAGCGAGGCTGCCTGTTCCTCGGCGTCGCCCGCGAGGTTCGGGTGCTCGGCCCTCGCCTGCCCGAGGTGTCCGCCGAGGGAGAGGTGCCACGTCTCGTCCGCCCCCGCGGCCCAGCCACGCTCGGCGCGCAGGCGCAGGCTGCGCCCGCCGGTCCGGCCGGTGTCGTCCAGCCCGAGCGTCGGGTTGACGTACCGGAGCGCGGTCCGCTGCCACAGACCACCCGTGTGGACGCGCCACGACCCAAGGCGGAGCGTGTGGTCGGCCCAGAGGCGGAACGCTCGGTCTTCCTGCCGCGCCGCCTGCGCTGCGCTGTAGTCGAACAGGCCCCGGTCGGCGTCGGTGAAGAGCACGCCAGCGGCGGCCCGGTGGCGGCCGACCTCCCCGGCGAAGCGGGCGAAGACGGCGTCGCGGGCGAGGTCCGTGTTCTCGCGGTCGCGCGTGACGCCGCTGGCTCCGGTCTCCGGGTTGAACGCGGTCGAGTCGGTGTAGGGGTAGTCGTTCTGCGCCTGCGCGTGCTCAAACGCGACCGTCGCAAAAACGGGCGACGCACCGATGCGGCCGGACGCGAGGGCGCTCGCGCGCCGCTCGCCGAAGGCTCCGCCGGAGGCCGTCGCCCGGGCGAAGATCCGGCCCGGCTGCGGCGAGCGAATCGACACCACGCCGCCCACAGCGTCGGTCCCGTAGAGCGCCGACGCCGGGCCGTGCAACACCTCGACCGACTCCAGCAGCGAGGCGGGCAGGAGCGACGCGTCGAGTTGGCCGAGCTGGGGGTCGGCGATACGGTGACCGTCGAGGAGGACGAGGGTGTGGCTCGCGCCGGAACCGCGCAGCGCGAAGCTCGCCAGCCCGCCCGGCCCGTAGCGCTTGACGAACATCGCCGAGCGGTCCTCGAGGAGATCGGCGACCGTCTGCGCACCACTCGCCGTCACGTCCTCGGCGTCGAGGACTGTCACCCGCGCCGGGGCCTCGGCGAGCGGCAGCGTCACCCGCGCCGCGCTGACGCTCACGGCGGGCAGCGTCGTGTCCGGCGGAGCTGTCTGCGCGAGGGCAGGCAGCGCAAGGCAGGCGGTCAGAAAGAGATAGAGAGCGCGCACGAAAAAACCCGAACCTCAATGTAGAGGATCGGGCAGCCGGGCCGACCGCACGCCGGTCGGGCGCAGCACGGGTCATCGCTGCGCAGGCACCGCGAGCCTCTAGTCCCGGAGGTCGTTGGTGAAGCACGCCCCGGCAGGTCTCCTGGCTCACGGCGCGGAGACATCGTCTCGTTGGGACGAGGTCTCTTCTTCCGGCTCAGCGTCGGCCTTCCCTCTCTCGTGAGAAGTGGCCTCCGCGTCGTCGCCATCGGCGCGCCGCCTACAGTTGCGGGTACAGCTCCGGTTGGAAGCGACGATCTGCGAGCGACGAGTGACGAACGGTTGCTCGCAGCACCCGCTCGTCGTTCGGCGTTCGTTGTTCGGCGCTCCTCCGGATTCCCTTTTCACCCCGACCGGTCGTCAGACCGGGCCGGGGACCTGAGGCGTGTGGGAAAGAACAGTGTCGTTCGGAGGAACGGCTCTCAAGATAGGCCATCCGTCGCCGTCGGACAACTCGGATTTCGAGAAGCCGCCGCGGCCGGACACTAGGAGGATGCCGGGTAACAGGAGGATAATAGTTCGCTCACGACGGGTTTACACGCAGCAGCTGGGCGACGGGTAGTCTGGGCCTCCCTCTTCCCTTCACCCGCTTTGGTATCCCATGCCCCGACTGCTTCCCCTCGGCCTCGCGCTCTGCGTCGCCCTCGCGCTTCCGGCGCGCGCTCAGACCTCCCTCACGATTCTCCACAACAGCGACGGCGAGTCGCAGCTCATCAACCTCGGCTCCGGGCTCGAAGACTTCGGCGGCGTCGCCTGCTTCGCGACGCTCGCCGACCAGCTTCGCGCCGAGGCCGCGCTCTCGACCGACGGCGCGGTGCTGATCTCGTCGGGCGACACCTTCCTGGCCGGGCCGGAGTTCACCGCGAGCCTCGAAAACGGCGTGCCCTACTTCGACGCCGTCGCGCTCGACCTGATCGGCTACGACGCCGTCACGATCGGCAACCACGAGTTCGACTTCGGGCCGGAGGTGCTCGCCAACTTCATCACGAGCTTCGGTGCCGGCCCGAACCCGCCCTTCCTGAGCGCCAACCTCGATGTGAGCGCTGAGCCGAGCCTCGACGCGCTCGAACAGGCAGGCCGCATCGCCGCCAGCACGGTCGTGACCGTAAACGGTACGTCCGTCGGCATCATCGGCGCGACCACGACGAGCCTGCCGTTTATCTCCACGCCCGGCGACGTGGTGGTGATGGAGGACGTGGCGGCGGCGGTCCAGGTCGAGGTCACGGCGCTCCAGGGCCAGGGCGTCGAGATCATCATCTTGTCGAGCCACCTCCAGAGCATCAACGAGGAGCTCGCGCTCGTTCCCCTCCTCTCGGGCGTGGATGTGGTGATCGCCGGCGGCGAGCTGCTCGCCAACGCGGGCGACCTCCTCATCCCCGGCGACGAGGGCGAGGTGTTCGGCGCCTACCCGCAGACGGCGACCGACGCCGACGGCACGAGTGTCCCGGTCGTCGGGACCTCGGGCGACTACGCCTACCTCGGCCGCCTCGTCGTCGACTTCGACGCGGCGGGCGACCTCGTCTCGGTCGGGACCCAGAGCGGGCCGGTCCGCGTCGCGTGCGGCACCCAGCCCGACGCCGTCACGCCGGACCCCGCCGTGCAGGCGCAGGCCGTCGACCCGGTGATCGACTTCGTCGCTGACCTCGCCGCGACCGTCATCGGCACCAGCGAGGTGCCGCTCAACGGCGTCCGCGGCGACGTCCGCACCGAGGAGACCAACCTCGGCGACCTCATCGCCGACGCCCTCCTCTGGCAGGCCGATCAGCTCAACGAGGCCTTCGACGCGCCGCAGCCGGACGTAGCGCTCCAGAACGGCGGCGGCATCCGCAACGACAACGTCCTCGCCGCCGGGCCGATCTCGGAGCTAGCGACCTTCGACATCCTCCCGTTTACCAACTTCGTCACAATCGTTGAGGACGTGGGCGCGGCCCAGTTCAAGGAGATTCTGGAGAACGCCGTCTCGCAGGTGGAAGATGTCAACGGACGGTTCGCGCAGTCGGGCGGGTTCTTCTTCGCGTGGGACACCGCCGGCACAGCCCAAGAATTGGACGCTGACGGCAACGTCGTCACGCCCGGCACGCGGGTGCAGGACGTGCAGCTCGCCGACGGCACGGTGCTCGTCGATGAGGGCGTCGTAGCCGAAGGAGCCCCGTCGCTGAACGTCGCCACCGCGGACTTCCTCGCGCGGGGCGGCGACCAGTACCCGTTCCGCGACAACGCCTTCACGCTCCTCGGTGTGACCTACCAGCAGGCCCTCAGCAACTACATCCAAGACGCACTTGGGGGGACCGTCGCCCAGGCCGACTACCCCGTCGGCGGCCCCGGCCGGATCTACGAGACGACGACCTTCACCGTTCTCGCCACGCCGAGCACAACGAGCGTTCCGGCCAGCGGCGGGCAGGTGTCGAGCCTCGTCGAGGTAGCGCAGTCCGACGACACCACGCGCCGCGTCGAGGCGTGGACGGTCGTCGAGCGGCCCGACGGGACGACGTTCGTCGAGCGCCACCTCGAGCCGCCGTTCCCCGTTGCCCCGACGGCGGCGCGGATGCGGACGCTCATGAACCAGGTCCCGGCCGGCTTCGCGCCGGGGACGTACACGGTGACGGTCAACGTCGGGCGCTTCCCGGCCGTCGAGGCTGCGTCGGACCAGTTCACGTTCGTGAAGGAGGGGGCCGCCCTCGCCGGCGGCTCGGGCGATGCCGCCGAGGCCGGAGCCGCCCGCAGCAGCGCCTCACTGCCGGCGGCCTTCGCGCTCACCGGAACCTACCCGAACCCGACCAGCAGCCGCGCCACGGTCGGCTTCGACGTGCCGCAGGCCGAGGCCGTCCGAGTCGCGGTCTACGACGTGCTCGGCCGGCAGGTCGCCGTGCTCGTCGACGAGACCGTCGAGGCGGGCCGCCACACGGCCGCGCTTGACGCGTCGGCGCTCGCCGGCGGCGTCTACATCGTGCGGCTCGAAGCCGGAGCGTTCGTCGCATCCGGGCGGCTCGTCGTGACGAAGTAGGCACGCGCCGACACGGGGCGCAGGCCCGTAAGCCTGCGCCACCGCGAGGGGGCGGCTCCGCGTTGGGGCCGCCCTCTTGCTACGTCTCTGGCCTGCGCGGCGGCGGGATGGCAGCGGAGAACGCAGCGGCGGTGGGGTCGTATGTTGCCGCTCTCCCGCAACGGACTCGGCCCTGTGATCGCGCCCACTCTTACAGCCCCCCAGCGGTGCCTCGTGACCGGGGCCGCCGGGTTCATCGGCTACCACCTCGCGCGGCGCCTCCTCGCCGGCGGGCACACCGTCGCCGGGGTGGACAACTACTCCGGGCCGACCGGAGCCGACCTGAAGCGTGAACGGGCAGCGCAACTCGGTGAGCACGCTGGGTTCGAGCTGATCGACCTCGACGTGGCTGACCGGTCGGCGTGCGACGCCCTCTTTGCCGAGCGCTGCCCCGAGGTCGTCTTCCACCTCGCCGCGCGCGCGGGTATCCGCCACTCGGTGGCGCACCCGGCCGCGTCGGCGTCAGGGAACGTGAGCGGCACCGTCTCGGTGCTGGAGGCGTGCCGGCAGCACGGCGTCCGCCACCTCGTCTACGCCTCCTCGTCGTCAGTCTACGGGCTGGGCGGAACGCCCCCCTTTGCCGAAGCCGAAGCCGCCGACCGGCCCGCCTCGGCGTACGCCGCCTCGAAGCGTGCCGGCGAGCTCCTCGCCCACAGCTACAGTCACCTCTACGGCCTCCCGACGACGAGCCTCCGGTTCTTCACGGTCTACGGGCCCTGGGGCCGGCCGGACATGGCCTACTTCGCCTTCGCCGAAGCCATCCGGGCAGGCCGCGCGCTCCCGCTCCACAACCGGGGCGCGATGAGCCGCGACTTCACCTTCGTTGGCGACGTCGTGGAGGCGCTCGTGCGCGTCATGCAGCGCCCGCCCGGCGGGCCGACGCCGTACCGGGTCTACAACGTGGGGCGGGGTGAAGCTGTGGACCTGCTCACGTTCGTCGAGACGCTGGAACGGGCGCTGGGCCGGAAGGCAGCGCTCGACCTCCAGCCGAAGCAGGACGGCGACCTGCTCGACACCTGGGCCGACCCGGCTGCGCTGGAACAGGACACCGGGTTCCGGCCTGCGACGGCGCTGGAAGACGGGCTGGCGGCATTCGCCGCGTGGTTCGAGGCGTGGACGGGTGCGCCTGCGGCGCGGAATGGGAAGAACGGAAGGAATGGGGAGAGTGGCCATCGGCGCGAAGCGCAGCGTCCTCGTTGATTCTTCTGGCTTTCCTTCCGGCTCCTCACTTCCGTATGAACGCTCGGCAAAGATTCCGTGCCGGGGGCGCAAGACCCTCAAAGCGCTGTAAGTTTAGAACGGTTCTAAACAGGAATCCCCATGCAGCGGCTCGCTCTCCTGGTTCTCTTTCTTCCCTGCCTCCTCTTGCTCGGCTGCGGCGACGATCCCATCCTCGCCCCGACGACCGAAGCACCTGGCGGCGGCAGCTACGGCCGGCTCGGCTTCGAGTCCCCCGTTGTGACGCCGGACTCTGTCCGCGCGCCGGCGACTCCACTGCCCGGCTCGGCCCCGGATACCCCGGCCGACAACCCGCGCCGCTTCTAGCGCGGCTCCCGCACGGTTCCGCCAAGCCCTCTGCCCTGTGACGCTTCCGCCCCGCCTCCCCGCCCTCCTGTCTACCTACGCCCTCGCCGCACTGACCGTCCTGCTCGGACCGGCCGCCTGGGCACAGTCCACGGCCGATGTATCGGGCCGCGTCGTCGAGGCCGCCACCGGCGACCCGCTCGTCGGGGCGACGGTCGCCGTTGAGGCGATGCCGCAGAGCGGCACCGTGACCGACGCCGACGGGCGCTTCCGCATCGCGGTGCCGGAGGGCGCGGCGACGCTCGTGGTCCGCTCGCTCGGCTATGAGACCGAGCGCCTCCGCGTGACCGCCGGCGAGACCGACCTGCGGATCGCGCTCGCCTACGCGCCGGTCGAGATCGAGGGCATCGAGGTGCTCGCGGCGCGCACCCGGGAGTACGAGCGCCTGCCCGGGACCGCGACGCTCCTCTCGGCAGCCGAGGTGCGCCAGATCCAGCCGATCGGTACCCAGGAGCTGCTCGAGTACGTCCCCGGCGTCTACGGCGCGGCCGACGACGGCATCGGCAACGCCCGCCTGTCGATTGGCATCCGGGGCCTCAACCCGCGCCGGTCGTCGCGCGTGCTGGTCCTCGAAGACGGCATCCCGATCCAGCCCGCGCTCTACGTCTATCCCAACATGTACTACAACCCCCCCGTCGAGCGCATCGAGCGGGTCGAGGTCATCAAGGGCAGCGCCGCCGTGCGCTACGGGCCGCAGACGATGGGCGGCGTCATCAACTACATCACGAGCCGGCCGCGCAGCACCTTCGGCGGTGCGGGCCACCTCACGGTCGGCCAGAACGGCTACGTCAGCGCCTTCGCCGAGGCGGGCGGGTTCGGGACGCGCGGCTTCGTGCCCGAGGTGCAGTTCCTGGCCAAGCGCGGCGACGGCTTCCGCGAGAACAACGGCTTCTACCAGCTCAACGCTACGGCCAAGGCGACGATCCGCACCGGCCCGCAGAGCACCCTCTTCCTCAAGGCCAACGGCAACCTCGAGACCTACGAGGCCACCTACACCGGCCTGACCGAGTTCTCGTTCGACGACGACCCCGAGTTCAACCCGAAGGACGACGACGAGTTTTTCGTCCGCCGCGCCTCGCTCGACGCCATCTACAACCGGTCGTTGAGCGCCGACGTGTCGAGCCTGACGCGGGCCTACGTCAGCGTCTTCGACCGGCGGTGGTGGCGCGAGAACGACGTCTTCATCCGCTCGGCCGACCTCGACGCCTACAACGAGGACCCGTCGAGCGTCTCGTTCGTCGCGCCGTTCTCGATCGACGAGGACTCCGACGTGGTCCGCGTCGGCAACGGGCGCGACAACTTCGGGATTCTGCGGACGTTCTACGCCGCCGGCGTCGAGCACGCCTACACATGGAGCCACACGCTCTTCGGCGGCGAGTCCGAACTCGAAGCTGGGGCACGGCTCCACGTCGAGCGTTTCATCGACGACCGCGTCCTCGGCGACAGCCCGGGCGCGCGCGAGGGCGTCTACACGCAGACCGACCCTGACACCGAGGAAGAAATCGTCGCTTCGAACCCGTCGGCGGGGGTGGTGGCGAAGGCGCAGAACTACGAGACCGCCGCCGTCGCCCTGTTCGCCAGCGAGCGGCTCCGCTTCGGCGCGCTCGAAGTCACGCCGGGCCTCCGGCTCGAGGTCTTCGAGCAGGAGCGCGTAGACCGGCTCCAGGGCAGCATCCTCGACGACAAGACGACGGTCGTCCTCCTCCCCGGCCTCGGCCTGAACTACCAGGTCGGCGCGTCGAACCTCTTCGCGGGCATCCACCGGGGCTTCACCCCGCCGTCGAGTGGCGCGCTCACCATCGTCGACTTCGGCAACACGATCGAAGACGGCGGCCTCGACGTGGAGGCCGAGAAGAGCTGGAACGTCGAGGCCGGCTTCCGCGTGGCCTCGCCGCTGCTGGCCGCCGAAGTCGCCGGGTTCTACCTCTACATCGACGACCTCGTGGCGGCCGGGCGCGGGACGGCCTTCCGCAACCTCGGTAGCGCGCAGACCTACGGAGCCGAAGTCGCGGCGACAGTGCGCGGCGCGCGGTTCGGTCCGCTCCCTGACCTCCACCTGAGCTACACCTTCCTCCAGACCGAAGTCCTCGACGGGCTGATCCCGTCGGCGGTCGTCAACAACGTGTCGGCGGTCGCCATCGACGGCAACGAGCTGCCCTACGCGCCGGCGCACAACCTCACCGTCGGGCTCTCCCGGACGGTGCGCGGCGTGACGGCCCGCGCCGACCTCCGCTTCGTCAGCGAGGTCTTCACCGACTTCGAGAACCTCGACTTCGCCACCGGGCGCGGCGAGACCGGCCCGGTCCCCTCCTACGCACTCCTCAACGCCAGCGTGCGCGTCCCGATTGGGGAGCGCCTCACGGCCCAAATGACCGTGAAGAACGCGCTGGACGAGGTCTACGTCGGCTCGCGGTTGCACTCCAACCCGCGCCAAGTCACAGCCAACCAGAGCTCGGGCATCCTCCCGGGTACACGCCGCCAGGTCAACCTCGGCGTGCGCTACACCTTCTAACTACCACTGCACCAACCAGACACTCCCATGCGTATCAAGTTTTCCGCTCTGCTCGCGCTGCTGCTGGCCTTCGGCCTCGTCGGCTGCGACAGCTCCGACGACGACCCCACGGACCCGCCCGGCGGCGATGACCCCATCGACCCGATTGAGGTCCCCGCGACGTACAACTTCGAGAGCCGGTTCGACGAGGGCGAAAGCTCCGTCAACATCGGCGGCCAGGTCGTGCGCCAGCTCCTGCTCCAGGACCTCAAGGCTGCCATCGACGCGCGCGGCAAGGAAGGGGCCACGCCGGTCACGGTCGCTGAACTCAACGCGATCTACGACTACGCCGACACCGGCCTCAACATCGCCACCTCCGTCCCGGACGGTCTTACGCCGAGCGCGACGACGTACGAGGAGATCTCGGCCGGCAAGAGCCTCCGCGGCCGCAAGGGGGCCGACGCGACGCTGCTCTACAGCGACGGCCTGATCGGCGACGGCGGGGACGTGACCGTCAACGACGTGATGCAGGCCTACTTCCAGATCATCGCCGACAACTCCAACGACCCGACCAAGCTCGGCACGAAGGCGGTCTACAACACCGACGAGGGCGTGGACCTCACCCAGATGATCAACAAGATCCTCATCGGGGCCATCCTCTTCGACCAGACCTCGAACAAGTACCTCGCCGACATCCTCGACCGCGACAACACCGAGCGGCGCGATGAGGGCCAGCCCGACACCGACCAGGAGCACCGCTTCGACGAGGCCTACGGCTACTTCGGCTCGGCCCGCGACTACTCCAACTACACCGACGACCAGCTCGCCGGCAGCCTCAGCGACTTCGCCCAGGACACCAACGGCGACGGCGTGCTCGACTTCTCGACGGAGTACAACTTCGGGATCGCGCGCAACGCCGGCAAGCGGGACAAGGGCGGCGTCGGCGTGGACTTCAGCGCCGAGGCG
Organism: Bacteroidota bacterium; assembly: GCA_038746285.1. Classification (NCBI taxonomy): domain Bacteria; kingdom Pseudomonadati; phylum Bacteroidota; species Bacteroidota bacterium. The sequence continues at coordinate 96,850 of JBCDKT010000005.1, read as the reverse complement.
TTCGAGGCCCTCCGCCGCGGCCGCACGGCGATCGTCAACGGCGACCAGACGGTCCTCGCAGAAGCCCGGCAGGACGCTTCCGAAGCGATGGAGAAGATCCTCGCGGCCACGGCCGTCCACTACGTCAACGTCACGCTGGAGGAGATGGCGGGCCTGACGCAGGCCGAGGTCGACGGCAAGAATGACTTCACCCTCAACAAGTTCTGGGGCGAGATGAAGGGCTTCACCTACGCCCTCCAGTTCTCGTACCGGGGCGACGAAGGCTTCAGTGGCGGCGCGCTCAACATGGTCAGCACCGACCAGCTCCGCCAGCTCCACGAGCTGATGGGCAACGCGCCGGTCTACGCCCTCCCCGGCTCGGATGAGTACAACGCCTACGTTGCCGACCTCAACGCGGCCAAGACTATCTTCCAGGCCGCCTACGGGTTCTCGCAGGCGAACATGGACCAGTGGTAGGATGACTGCGCCCGCGACCCTGCGTGCGCCTTCTCGGCCGGAGCGGGGCTTCCCCTGGAGGGAGGCTCCGCTCTGGCTTTTTGTGGCAGCGGCCTGCCTGCTGAGCCGCCTCGCCACTGCTGTCTCCTACATCGAGGACGCCGACAGCCTCCGCTTCGCCCGCAGCGTCGCCGACGGCTTCGACGTGGCGGCGCTCCAGCCGCACTTCCCCGGCTACCCCGTCTTCTGGGCAGCGGCGAAGAGCCTCTACCTCGTCACCGGCAGCTTCTCGGTGGCCTTCGCGCTCGTCGGCGGGCTGGCGACGCTCGGCCTGATCGCGGCGGGACTGGTGCTCCTCGGCGTCCGGCTCCGTTCGGTGCGGGGGCTCGCGTGGGCGGCGGTCGTGTTCTTCTGCCCGCTCGGGTGGCTGATGGGTACGCGCTACATGCCCGACCTGCTGGGGCTGGCCGCTGCGCTCGGCGCGGTGGCCCTCGCGCTCCGGGCGATGCAGAGCAGGCGGCCGGCGGACGCAGTGGCAGCGGGACTCCTCGCCGGGCTCCTCGCCGGGCTACGGCTCTCGTACCTCCCGTTCGTCGCCGTGCCGCTCGTCGGACTCCTCGCGGTGCAGTCCCGGCTCCGGGTGCCACTCGTCGCAGCCGGACTCGCAGGGACGGTCGTGTGGCTCGTGCCGCTCGTTGTGGATACCGGATGGGCGGCGCTCGTCGCGGCGGCCCAGCAGCAAACGGTCGGGCACTTTATGGCTTTCGGGGGGACGGCCCTCGCGGAGCCTGCGGGCTGGGGCACGCGGCTCGGGCGAACGATTGAGGCGGTGTGGGCCGACGGGCTGGGCGGCTGGTGGCCGGGGCGACACGGGCTGACGGTGCTCGTCGCGCTCGGCCTCGCCGCGGCGTTTGTCGCGGGCGTGCAGGCCCTCCGCGAAGATGAGGCCGTGCGCCGCGCACTGTGGTGGCTGCTCGGCTGCGCCGCCGTCTATGCCGTTTGGATCGTGGCCTACCAGAACGTACTCTACAAAAGCCGCCACGCCCTCCCGCTCATCGCCGTTGCCCTCTTCGTGCTCGCTCTCGGCGGGGCGCGGCTGTGGCGGCACCGCTGGGGCCGGTTCGTCGCGCTCGACGCCCTCGCGGTCTACGCCGCCGTCGCGCTCGTCCTCGCCGCGCAGCACCGGCAGCCGACCGCAATCGCCCAGGCCACCGAGCACGTCCGCACCCTCGCCGCCGCACAGCCCGACCTGCACGTCGTCTCGACCCCCCTCGTGACCTTCATGCTGGAGGCGCAGCGCATCGAGGCGGTGTTTCTAGACACCGATGACGCGGGCGACCTCGCCCGGCTCACGACAGCCTATACTGAGGGACTGCCCATCGTCTCGGTCGGCGCGCCAGTCTCGGCGGCGGCCACGCGGCCTGTCCGCGCCGACACATTTTATCACAACCCGTACGTCAACCGCATGTGGCCCGAGGTTCCAGTCTATGGTTATCCACCCGCACGTCCCGCCCGCTAGCTCTACCACGTCCGAGACCCTCGTCCCGAAGCGGCCGTCGGTCCAGATTCTGGGCGGCGGGCTGGCCGGCCTCGCGACGGCTTACTACGCCCGCCGGCACGGGATCGAGGCCGAGGTCTTCGAAGCGGCTCCACACGTCGGCGGCAACGCCCGGACGCTCCGCTTCGGCGACCAGCTCGTGGACACCGGCGCGCACCGGCTCCACGACAAGCACCCCGCGGCGACGGCCGCTTTCCGCGAGTTGCTTGGCCCGGCGATGCAGCGCGTCGAGGTGCCGAGCCAGATCGTGTGGCGGGGCCGGGGGATCGAGTTCCCACTGCGCCCGCTCGACGCGGCGCGGCAGATGGGGCGGCTCCCCCTGCTGCGCGTCCTCGCCGAGAACGTTTTCCGCCGCCGAGACCGCACGCCGCCCGAGACGCTCGAAGCCCTCGCCCTCCAGCGCTACGGCCCGACGCTCGCCCGGGCGTTTCTGCTGAACTACTCCGAGAAGCTGTGGGGACTCCCCGCCGACCGGCTCGACGTGCGCGTCGCTGGCGGCCGGCTCCGGGGGCTGACGCTGGGCACGCTCGCCCGCGAACTCGTCTTCGGCGCGCGCAAGGCGACGGCCCACCTCGACGGCGCGTTCTACTACCCTACCCAGGGCTTCGGGATGCTGGTCGATGCCCTCGCGGACGCGATCGGCGCTGAGCGGCTGCACACGGCAGCCCCCGTGCAGCGGGTCGCGCACAACGGACGGCGCATCCAGACCGTGACGGTGGGCGACCGCTCGCCGCAGCGGGCCGGGGCCGTCGTCAGCACGGTCCCGCTCCCGCGGTTCCTCGCGCTCCTCGACCCGGCCCCGCCGCCGGACGTGCTCGCCGCCGCCGAGGCGCTGCGCTACCGCCACCTTCGTCTCGCGGTCGTCCGCCTCGCGCAGTCCAGCGTCTCGCCCTTCGCCTCGCTCTACTTCCCCGAGCCGCACGTCCCCTTCACCCGGCTCTACGAGCCCAAGAACCGCAGCGCCGCGCTCGCCCCGCCGGACCGCACCGCGGCCGTGCTCGAAGTCCCCTGCCAGAGCGAAGACGCGTGGTGGACCATGCCCGACGTCGAGTTTGCACGCGAGGTCGTCGCGGCGCTCCAGGCCACGCCGGTGGAGACGGGCCCCGTGCTGGGCGTGGACAGCGTGCGGCTCGCGCACGCCTATCCGGTGCTGGCGGCCGGGAGCAGCGCGCACGCCGAGCGGCTGCTGGCGTACGCTGCCCGGTTCGAGAACCTGACGCTCGCCGGCCGGACGGGGACCTTCCGCTACCTCCACACCCACGACCTCTTTGCCGAAGCCAAAGCGTGGGCCGAAGAGTTCGAAGCACAGAAGCATGCGGGCGCGGATCTATGCTAAATGCGACGAATAAAAAGGTTAGCCTGCATAGAGTTTTCCCTGAAATCCCACACTTGTCCTCGCACTATTTGGACTAAGTTGACGCAAGCATGACCGTTCCTCGAACGCTCTCGATTCTCTCGCCAGCCCCTACTCCCATGCGGTTGCTTTCTATCTGCCTCACCCTCGCACTTGCCCTCGCCCTCTTCGCCTGCGACTCCGACTCGGACGGCGACAGCGGGGGCCTCGACCGCGGCGCGGCCACTACGGCCTACGCCGATGTGGTCTCCGCCTCGTACGCGGACTCCTACAACACCGCTGTCGCGCTTGACCAGGCCGTCGACGCTTTCATCGCCAACCCCACCGACGCGACGCTCCAGGCGGCGAAGGACGCGTGGCTTGCCTCGCGTGAGCCCTACGGCCAGACCGAGGCCTACCGCTTCGCCAACGGCCCCATCGATGCCGAGGATGGCCCGGAGGGCCTCCTGAACGCGTGGCCGCTCGACGAGTCCTACGTGGACTACGTCGTGGACCCCTCGAACGAGAACGAGATTCTCATGAGCGGGATCATCAACGACCCCGAGAACTTCCCGACGATCAGCCGGGAGATCCTCGTTGGCCTCAACGAGGCCGGCGGTGAGGAGAACGTCTCGGTCGGCTACCACGCCATCGAGTTCCTCCTCTGGGGCCAGGACCTCAGCGAGAGCGGCCCGGGCGTCCGCTCGTTTACGGACTACACGACGGCCGACAACGCAGCGCGCCGCGCCGCCTACCTCGGTGCCGTCTCCGACCAACTGCTGGTCAACCTCCAGGAGATGGTCGATGCTTGGTCCGCTGACGGCTCGAACTACCGCGACACGTTCCTCGGCCTCGACACCGAGGCTGCGCTGCAGAACGTCTTCACCGGCATCGGCACGCTCGCCAAGTCCGAGCTCGCCGTCGAGCGTATGTTCGTGGCGGTCAACAACCAGGACCAGGAGGACGAGCACTCCTGCTTCGCCGACAACACCGACCGCGACATCATCACCAACACGCAGGGCATCGCCAACGTATGGCGCGGCAGCTACACCCGCACCGACGGCACCGTCGTCTCCGGCACCTCGCTCAAGGACCTCGTCGAGGAAGCTGACGCCGACCTCGCCGCCCGCGTAGACGGTGAGATGACAGCAGCGCTCGACGCCGTGAACGCGATCCCGACGCCGTTCGACCAGGCGATCATCAACAGCCAGGACAGCATCCTCGACGCCTTCAACAAGCTCCAGACGGTGGGCGACTCGTTCGTCGAGGCTGCGGCGGCGATCGGCATCCAGATCAACAACGAACTGCCTGACTGACCCGACGGTGCTGCATGACCGCTCGCTCTGACACCTCGCCACGCCCTCATCGCCGTCCCGGCGGTGAGGGTGTGGTGCGTCTGGGCAGCCTCGCCGTGGTGCCGCTTCTGGCGTGGCTGCTCAGCCTCGCAGGCTGCTTTTCGGGCTGCGACGGGACCGACCTGGGCCTGACGGCTGAGCCGGGCGAGCAGTTCTCCGGCGGCGACGTGACGGTCTTCAACGCAGGGCAGAACGCCTTCGGCCTCCCTGCCCCCGGCCTGTCGAACATGGACGCGGGCTTCTTCGGCGTCGGCAATTCGTTCTTCAACCAGAACTGGGTCACGGCCCCGGCCTCGACGACGGCGCGCGACGGCCTCGGGCCGTTCTTCAACGCCCGCTCCTGCGCCGGCTGTCACTTCAAGGACGGCCGCGGCCGCACACCGACCTTCGACGGCGAGCGCGTGACCGGCTTCCTCGTCCGCGTCGCCATCCCCGGCCAGCGCGACGCCTTCGGCAGCCCGCTCGGCGACGAGCGCTACGGCTCCCAGATCCAGGACCAGGCCACGCTCGACTTTGCGCCCGAGGCAACGGTGCTCGTCGACTACGAGGAGATCGCGGGCCAGTTCGCCGACGGCACGCCGTACTCGCTCCGCCGCCCGATCATCTCGTTCGAGGACGAGGCCTACGGCCCGATCACGGGCCTCACCCTCTCGCCGCGCGTGGCGAACCAGATGCCCGGCATGGGCCTCCTCGACGCCATCCCCGAAGCCGACCTCCTCGCCCTCGCCGACCCCGACGACGCGGACGGCGACGGCATCTCGGGCCGGCTCAACATGGTCTGGAACGTCCGCGAGCAGCGCCACACCCCCGGCCGCTTCGGGTGGAAGGCGGCGCAGCCGACGGTCGAGCAGCAGGTGGCGAGCGCGTTCCACGGCGACCTCGGCATCACGACCTCGCTCTTCGACGCAGAGAACTGCACTGTCGCCCCGGCGGGATGCAACGAGGCCCCGACCGGCGGATCGCCCGAGGTCGAGGACCGCAACCTGGCCCACGTCACGCTCTACTCCAGCACGCTCGCCGTCCCGGCCCGCCGCGACTGGGAGGAGCCCGACGTGCTGCGCGGCAAGGCGCTGTTCAAGCAGATCGGCTGCGCGGGCTGCCACCTCCCGGTGCTCCGCACCGGACCGAGCGAAGTCCACGATGTCCTCTCGGGCCAGACGATCCGCCCCTACACGGACCTCCTCTTGCATGACATGGGCGAGGGCCTGGCCGACGGGATGAAGGTCTTCGAGGCGACGGGCCGCGAGTGGCGGACGCCGCCGCTGTGGGGGCTCGGCCTGATCCAGACCGTCAACCGCCACACCGAACTGCTGCACGACGGGCGCGCCCGCAACGTCACCGAGGCTATCCTCTGGCACGGCGGCGAGGCCGAGGCGGCGAAGGAGCGCTTCCGCCACCTCTCCCGCGCCGAGCGCGACGACCTCCTCCGCTTCCTCAACTCACTCTGAGCCACCGCTCATCGTCCCGCGCCTCCGCCATGCGCCCCCGCCTCGTCCTCCTGATTCTGCCGCTCGCCCTCGTCCTCGGCTTCGCCGCATGCGACGCCGACAGCGACGACCCCGACAACCGCACCGCTGTCCGGCAGCAGCTTCTTGCCGACATCGCCACGCGCATCATCGAGCCGGGGCACGACGCCTTTGCCGCTGACGCCGCCGCGCTCGCCGAGGCGGTCACGGCCTTCGAGCGTGACCCGTCGCCGGCGACGCTCGGCCCGGCGCAGGCGGTGTGGACGACGGCCGCCCGGAGCTGGCAGCGGCTCTCGGCGCTCAACCTGCCGGGGGCTGTCCGCAACGGGCTCTTCCACAACCGCATCTCGACCTGGCCCGCCAACACGGCCTTCATCGAGGACGCCGTCGACACGGAGGACCCGATTGACGAGGCGTACGCCGCCCGGCGCGGCTCGAACGCGCGCGGCCTCCCGGCGCTCGAATACCTCCTCTTCGCCGGGGGCGACGCCGCCGTGCTCGGCCAGATGAGCGATCCGCAGCGCCGGGCCTACACCCTGGCCGTAGCGCAGGACCTGCTCACGCAGGCCGGCCGCCTGGCCGAGGCGTGGAGCCGCGGCGGCGGCAACGAACTCGGCATGTTCGAGGACGCTGACACCGAGGGGCGCAACCTCCAGAGTTCCGTCTCGCGCGTCGTCAACGAGATGGCGATGATCGCCGAGGACCTCCGCTACGTCAAGGTCGGCCGCCCGCTCGGCATCGCCCGCGACCCGGACGAGCCGGACGGCGCGCCGCAGCCGGACCGCGTGCAGGCCCCCAACGCCCAGGTCTCGGCCGAGCTGTTCCGCGACGACCTCGCCGGCCTCCGCGCCCTCGTCACCGGCGGCGGCGGCACCGGCTTCGACGACTACCTCGTCACACTCGATGCCGAGGTCGACGGCCGCCCGTTCGGCGAGGTCCTGCTCGCGCAGATCGACGCGACCGACGCGGCGATGGCCGCCCTCGGCATGCCGCTCCACGACGCGGTGACCGACAACCCCGATGCCGCCCGCGCCGTCTACGACGAGACGATCAGCCTCCTCCGCGTCATCAAGGTGGACTTTGCCGGCTGGCTCGGCGTCAGCATCACCTTCAGCGATAACGACGGGGACTCGGGATGACGGCCCCCACGCTCCCGACCGCGGCGCGGTCGCGGGCAGCGCGGCTGCGTGCTCGGCTGGCAGACCGACTAACGGCTCCGACCGACCCGGTCGTGCTGGGCGTCTTCCGCGTCGGGTTTGGGCTCGTGATGGCGGCGAGCCTCGCGCGGTTTCTCCTCCTCGGGTGGGCCGGGCCGCTCTACGCCGAGCCGGCGTTTCACTTCACCTACCCCGGCTTCGGCTGGGTCCGGCCCTTCCCGCTCTGGGCGCTGAACGGCGTGCTCGTGCTCGCGGGCGTCGCAGCGCTCGGATTCGCGTGGGGACGTAGCGCGAAGGTGTGGCTCGCCGTCTTCGTCGCCGCGTTCACCTACGTCGAACTGATCGAGGCAGCGACGTACCTCAACCACTACTACTTCGTCACGGTCGTCGGTCTGCTGATGCTGGTGCTGCCGATGGGCGCAGCGCTCGTCCCCGGTCGGGCGGCGCGCGCCTCGGTGCCCGCGTGGACGGTGTGGGCGCTTCGGCTCCAGATCGGCTGCGTGTACTTCTTCGCGGGCGTCGCCAAGCTCCACCCGGACTGGCTGCTCGACGCGATGCCGCTCCGCATCTGGCTCGCGGCGCGCGGCGGGCTGCCCGTGATCGGCCCGCTCCTCGACCTCGCGTGGATGCCGTGGGCGTTCGCGTGGGCAGGTGCGCTCTTCGACCTCTCGATCGCGTTTTTCCTCCTCGCCCGCCGGACGCGGCCGTGGGCCTATGCCGCCGCCGTCGTGTTCCACGCCGCAACGTACGTCCTCTTCAACATCGGTGTTTTCCCATTCGTGATGATGGTGGCCGCGCTCGTGTTTTTCGAGGGCGACGAGTGGCGGGCGCTCGGCCGCCGACTGCAGCGCTGGCTTCCGCGCACAGGCGAGCGTCCGGCGCGACCTGCCGTGCGGACGAGACGATGGGTGGCAGCGCTCGTCGGGATGTGGCTCGCGCTTCAGGTGCTCCTCCCGCTTCGGCACGGGCTCTACCCCGGCGACCGCTTCTGGACCGAGGAGGGCTTCCGGTTCGCGTGGCATGTGATGGTCGCCTCGAAGACCGGCACGGCCGCCTTCCACGTCCGCGACCCCGCCACCGACCGCCGGTGGACCCTCGCGCCGAGCGACGACCTCACAGCGCTCCAGGAAAAAGAGATGGCCTCGCAGCCCGACTTCCTCTGGCAGTACGCGCAGCACGTCGAGCGCCGCTTCCGCGCCGCGGGCTACGCCGACGTCGAGGTCCGGGCCGAGACGTACGTCAGCCTCAACGGCCGCCCCGGCCGGCCCCTCGTCGATCCCGAGGCCGACCTCACGCGCGCGCCGCGCAGCGTGCTCCGCCCGAAGCCCTGGATTCTGCGCGACCCTGCTCCATGACCCGACGCCTCACCCTCCTCTTCCTGGCTGCGACCGCCGCCCACGCCCAGCCCGCCACCGTCGCAGGTCGCGTCACCGACGCCGACAGCGGGATGCCTGTCCCCGGCGCGGCCGTCACCCTCGCCGGCACCGACCGGGGCACCGCTGCCAACGCCGATGGTCGCTTCGTCCTCACCGGCCTCGACGCCGGTGCGGCGACACTCGTCGTCACGGCCGTGGGCTACGCGCAGGCCGACCGCAGCGTCGTCCTCGTAGCGGGCGACACGCTCCGGCTCGACCTCGCGCTCACGCCCTCGGTCGAGCGGCTCGGCGTGGTGACCGTCGAGGTGGCGGGGAGCCTGGCGGGCGGGCCGCGCGGCGTGCGCGACGTGCCCGGCTCGGCGACCGTCCTCGGCCCGCAGGCCGTCCGGCGCTTCGGCGACACCGACGTGCACCGCCTCCTCGCATCGGTCCCCGGCGTGAGCGTGCAGGAGGAAGACGGCTACGGCCTCCGTCCCAACATCGGCATCCGGGGCACCGTCACCGACCGCTCGCGCGGCGTGACGCTGATGGAGGACGGCGTCCTCGTCGCGCCCGCGCCGTACGCCCAGCCGGCAGCCTACTACTTTCCCGCGGCGGGCCGGATGGACGCCGTCGAGGTACGGAAGGGGTCGGCGCAGATCGCCTACGGGCCGTACACGACCGGCGGCGCGGTCAACCTCGTCTCGGCGCGCATCCCGGCCGGGCGCGGTGGCTTCCTGGCCGTGCGCGGCGGGACCGACTTCGCGCGGACCCTCCACGCCCGCGGCGGCGCGGGCGACCTCGCCCTCGGGCGCTTCCGGCTCGGGGTCGTGGTCGAGGGCTTCTTCGACGGCGCAGACGGGTTCAAAGAAGTGCAGCGCTTCGGGGCGGACGCGGGCGTGCTCGCCGACGAGACGGGCTACGACCTGGGGAGCGTGCTCGGCAAGGTCCGCCTCAGCACGACGCGGGGCGATGCCTTCCACGCCGCCGAGGTCAAGCTCGCCCTCAGCGCCCAGACCTCGGACGAGACCTACCTCGGCCTCACGCCCGCCGACTTCGGGACCGACCCCTTCGCCCGCTACGCCTCGACTGCCCGGGACCGGTTCGTGAGCGACCACAGCCTCGGGCACCTCCGCTACGTCGGCGTCTTCGGCGAGCAGCTCGACGTGACGGCGACGCTCTACGCCACGCGCTTCCGCCGCGACTGGACCCGCCTCGACGCCGTCTCCGACGGCCGGGGCGACGACGTCGACACCGACGGCGACGGCCTCGAAGACGCCGACCTCGACGTCCCGATCAACCGCTTCGTCGCCGACCCCGTCGTCTTCGCCGACGAACTCGCGGTCGCGCGCGGCGCACTCGGCGGCGGCGAAGGCGTCGTCACCTCGAACGACCGCACCTACGGGGCCGAAGGGCTCGACCTCGCGCTCGGCCTCCGCCCCGGCCTCACCGGGCTCGACCTGACGTTTGGCCTCCGGCTTCACCAGGACCGCGCCGACCGCCTCCAGCAGGCCGACCGGTTCGCGCTCGGCGGGGGCGTGATGACACTCGCCGAGGCCGGCGTACCAGGCAACGCCGGCAACCGGATCGACCGGGCGCGGGCCGTTGCCGGGTTCGCCGAGGCCGAGGTGCGGCGCGGGCGGCTCACGCTCACGCCCGGCCTTCGGGTCGAGCACGTCCGGCAGGAACGCGAGGACTACGGCGTGGCCGATCCCGACCGGGCGGGCACGCCGGAGGAGCGCGAGAACACCGTCACGGCCTTCATCCCCGGCCTCGGCGTGCGCCTCGACGCGGCGCCGTACCTGACCCTCTTCGGCGGCCTGCACCGCGGGTTCGCGCCGCCGTCGAGCCAGCCGGGTGTCGAGGCCGAGCGCAGCCTGAACGCCGAAGTCGGAGCGCGGGCGGCGCGGGGCGAGGCCGCCTCGGCGCAGGCGGTGGTGTTTGCGACGTGGTACGAGAACCTCCTCGGGGCCGACCTCGCCTCGTCCGGCGGGACCGGCTCGGGCGACCTCTTCAACGGCGGCGCGGCGCGCGTCCTCGGGGCCGAGGTCTCGGTCGAGGCCGACGCGCTCGCGCTCGTCCGGGGGCCGGCGGCGCTACGCCTGCCGGTCCGTCTCGCCTACACCTTCACCGACGCCCGCTTCCAAAGCAGCTTCCGCAGCGGCTTCCTCCCGTGGGGGACCGTCCGCAAAGGCGACCGGATTCCGTACGTCGCGCCGCACGTCGTGAGCGTCGGCGTGGGCCTCGCCACCGACCGCCTCCACTTCGACCTGCGCGCCAACGGTACCGCCGCCACGCGCGACCGCGCCGGGCAGGGCACGATTCCCGAGTCCGAGCGCATCGACGCCCGCCTGCTCTTCGACGCCTCGGCTGAGGCCGCGCTGCCGGTGACCGTCGGCGGGGCACGCCTGAGCGGGACCGTCACCGTGCGCAACCTGACCGACGAAGTCTACGTCGCCGCCCGCCGCCCGGCCGGCCTCCGCCCCGGCCTCCCCCGCACCCTCCTCTTCGGCCTCCGCGCCGAGCTTTAGGCGCGCTCAGTTCGCTGCGCAACCACGTGGGACGGGCGGAGCCTGCACGACCCCTGTTCCTTACCCGCAGGAGTGCTCCACGAAGCTGCTCCGCTGGTCCCGGGGACCTCGCCTATTCGGGACGTCGCCTCAGCACGGCGGCATGCCACGGAATGAACGCTAGCACTCCGATCTCCACGACAGCGGCTCCGATCATAGGAGGATCCGGCAGGCCCATCTGACTTATCGAGAACAGACGAGCCACACCGCCCAACGCCATCGTGATGAACATGATGCGCATCACAGGGCCTGCAATATCCAGGTTGCGCACGCACCAGATCGTGAGGAAAAAGACCACAGTGAACCAGACCGCGTAGAACCGGATTTGGTTATCGAGGGAGGCCGTGACCTGTTCGGGAGGCAGGAACTGCCCTGCGCCGAAAACGAAAGACATCGTGCCGAGCGCCAGCGGCACAGCGGCTACGACGAGCATGGTGATCTGAAGAGCGCGCCTCATGACGAGAGTTAGTTGGTGAGTACCTTGGTTCGGCAGAACGCCTATCTGATCATCGATCAGATAGACAAATCCCAATATATGAACACCGATCAAATTAGTCAAGAGCCGGAGCGTCTACGTGCATGAACCCGACTCAAAGCAGCCACGGGCCAGGGCGCGAGCGTCCTACCATCACGGCGATCTGCCGCGTGTGCTCGTAGCCAATGCCATCGAACTGCTGGACGAGCGTGGTGTGTCAGGCTTTAGCTTACGCGAGGTGGCGCGCCGTGCCGACGTCGCGGCGGCAGCCCCGTCCCACCATTTTGGGAACGTGGCCGGTCTACTCACAACCATCGCTACGGCAGGCTTCGAGCTACTGGCCTCGGACTTCGAGAACGTACTCAGCCAAGACACGCCACCCATCGAGCAGGTGATCGGGTTGTGCGAGGCCTACGTCTACCACGGACGCCGACATCCCGGTATGGCCGCCATCATGTTCCGAGACGAGTTGCTGAACCAAGAGAATCCGGCTCTGTGCGAAGCACGTCTCCGGTCACTGCAGTTACTGGAGCGCGCGGTGCGCAGCGCTATGTCAAAGGATGCCTCCAACGAGCAGATCAGTGACGAGCAGATCAGCAGGGTCGCCAAGGTGGTGTGGGCGACCATGCATGGCCTGGTCGCCCTACGCATGGAAGAAGGGGAGGCGCTACGTATCCAAGTCGGCTTCGCGGCTCGCGCCGTCTTGGCGGGATCTGATGTCATAGGCTTCCCGAAGTGAGGCGTGCCGCGAGGCTTCCAACTGCGAGACTTCCAGCCGTAGGCGCGCACCGTCTGGCGGGACGCGACCCGGCCTGCCGCGCACCCTCCTCTTCGGCCTCCGCGCCGAGCATTAAAGCGTCACCGACTCGCCGCGCGCTGGGTTCTCGACGGCGATGATTCCAGCATTTCCTAGCGCGGCTTCGAGCTTCTGCTGGCGTTCGGGGTCGCCGTGGACGAGGAAGACGGTCTGGAGCCGGTCTTGGTCGAGCGCGCCGATGAAGCGCACGAGGCCGGGCTCGTCGGCGTGGGCGGAGAAGTAGTTCATCACGGCGACCTCGGCCCTCAGCCGGTGCGGCCGGCCGAAGATCTTGACCTCCTCCCGGCGCTCGACGAGCCGCTTGCCGAGGGTGTGCTCGGCCTGGTAGCCGACGATCATCACCGTGCTCTTCGGGTCCTCGACGTTGTTGCGGAGGTGGTGGAGGATGCGCCCGTGCTCGGCCATCCCGCTCGCGGAAATAATCACCATCGGGACGCGCATGCCGTTCAGTTCCTTCGAGCGCTCGGCTTTGCGGACGTACTCCAGGCGCTCGAACCCGAACGGGTCGTCGTCGGTGAGGAGGTACTCGTGCAGCTCGCGGTCGTAGCACTCGGGGTGGGTCTGGAAGACGCCGGTGACATTGACCGCGAGCGGGCTGTCGACGAAGACGGGGATGTGCGGAATCCAGTCCTCGTTCCAGAGTTGGTCGAGGGCGTAGACCAGCTCCTGCGTCCGCCCGACGGCGAAGGCGGGGATGATGACCTTGCCGCCGCGCCCGGCCGTCCGGCTGACCACGTCGGCGAGTTCGTCTTTCGCCTTGCCGGCCGGCTCGTGCGTCTTACCGCCGTAGGTCGATTCCGAGATCAGCCAGTCGCACGGCAGCATCGGCTGCGGGTCGCGGAGGATGGGTCGGCCGGGGTTGCCGAGGTCGCCGGTGAAGCCGAGCCGCTTCTGCCGTCCGCCCTCGGTGACCGTCAGCGTCATCGTCGCCGAGCCGAGGATGTGGCCCGCGTCGCGGTACTCGACCTCGCAGCCCGCAACCGGGTGGAACGGCCGCCGGTAGCCGACGCCGACGAAGAGGTTCAGCACGCCCTCGGCGTCGTCTTTGGTGTAGAGCGGCTCGACTCGCGCCTCGTCTTTCTTGCGAATGCTCTTGTTGAAGAAGCGGGCGTCTTTCTCCTGAATGTGGGCGCTGTCGAGGAGCATCAGCGCGCACAGGTCGCGCGTGGCGTGGGTGGCGTAGACGCAGCCCCGGAAGCCGGCGCGGTAGAGCCCGGGCAGCATCCCCGCGTGGTCGATGTGCGCGTGCGAGAGGAGCACGGCGTCGATCTCCGCCGGCTCGGCGGGGAAGGTGCCGTTGATGGCTTTGGCTTCGGCGCGGCGGCCCTGGAAGAGCCCGCAGTCGAGCAGCAGGGTGTGGCCGCTTTCCAGTTCGACGAGGTGCATCGAGCCGGTGACGGTTTGGGCGGCGCCCCAGAAGGTGAGGATCATCGGGAGATCGGAAGATGGAGAGATCGGAGGATTGAGTATGGCGGGATGCCAGGAACGGGCACTCGTAGGGGCGATCCCATGTGGTCGCCCGACCGTCCTGGCTGGCACCGGCCTTCACCTTGCACGGCACGCCAGGGTGCTCACGACCGCATCCGCTTGGCGAGGCGGGCGGCTTCTTCCTCGGGCAGCGGCTCCGGGTCGTCCGGCAGATCGAGCCGTGCCTTCGCTGCCTCCGGGTCCTGCTTCAGGAGGTCGAACGTCTCCGTCGTCACGATCGCTTCGAGGTTCTGGATGCGTGCGGTGAGCCGCTCGCGCTCCGCCTCCGACGCATCGAGCCGCTGCCGGAGCGCGTCGAGTTCGGCCAGGGCTGGACCGCCCTTCGCCCGGTTGCGCGTTACCTGAACGACGGCCCACGCGATGATGGCGACGATGGGAATGAGGAAGGGGCTCATCGGGTCGAGACGTTGGGAAGCGAAAGCTGGAGGGCGCAAACTACCATTCATCACTCGACATTTGTAGCTCGTCACGTCACCCACAGCGTCTTGGCGTTGACGAAGGCGCGGATGCCCAGCTTCGATAGCTCGCGCCCGTAGCCGCTGTCTTTGATACCGCCGAAGGGCAGGTGCGGGTGGCTCTTAACGAGGTCGTTGACGAAGGCGCAGCCGCAGTCGAGCCGCCGCGCAATCGCTTCGCCCTTCGCCGCGTCCTCGGTGAAGACCGCCCCGCCGAGGCCGAAGGTGGTGTCATTGGCGAGGTCGACCGCCTCGTCTGCGTCCGCTGCCACGACGAGCGAGGCGACGGGGCCGAAGATTTCCTCCTCGAAGGCGACCGTCCCGCGCTCGACGCCCCCGAGGACCGTCGGCGGGTAGTAAAACCCGGCACCGTCGAGCGGCTGCCCGCCGGCGAGGAGGTCGGCTCCGCCCGCGACGGCGCGCTCGACCTGGTCGTGGACCGTGTCGCGTAGATCGGCGCGGGCGAGCGGGCCGACGTCCGTCGCCTCGTCCATCGGGTCGCCGACCGCGAGGGCCTCCATCGCCTCGACGAACCGCTCGGTGAACGCCTCGGCGATGGGCTGCTCTAGGACGAACCGCTTCGCGGCGATGCAGCTCTGCCCGTTGTTCTGGGTCCGGCCCTGGACGCCGACTTCGACGGCGCGGTCGAGGTCCGCGTCGGCGAGGACAATGAACGGATCAGAGCCGCCGAGTTCGAGGACGGTCGGCTTGAGGTGCTGCCCGGCGAGCGCGGCGACGGCCCGGCCCGCCTTGACGCTGCCCGTCAGGGTCACGCCGCGCACCCGGCGGTCGGCGACGACGGCCTCGAAGCGCTCGTGCGGGACGCGGAGGTTCTGGAAGACGCCCGGCCCAAATCCGGCCTCGCGGAACAGGCGCTCCATCGCCTCGGCGCAGCCCTGGACCCTCTCGGCGTGCTTGAGGACGCCGACGTTGCCCGCCATCACGGTCGGCGCGGCGAAGCGGAAGGCCTGCCACAGCGGGAAGTTCCACGGCATCACCGCCACCACCGCCCCGAGCGGCTGGTAGACGACCCGGCTCTTCGCTGCCTCCGTCTCGACCGGCTCCTCGGCGAGCTGCGCCTCGGCGCGCTCGGCGTAGTACCGGCAGACCCACACGCACTTCTCCACCTCGGCGACGGCCTGCCCGATAGGTTTGCCCATCTCGCGGGTCATCAGCGCGCCGAGGTCGTGCTTCTCGGCGTCGAGGCCGTCCGCGAGGCGCTGCATCGCCTCGGCGCGCTCGGCGAACGAGGTGGTGCGGTGGTGCGCGAACGCGTCGGCCGCCGAGGCGAGGATTGCCTCCGTCTCGGCGCCGGTGTGGTAGGCGTAGGACGCGAGCGCGTCGCCGGTGGCGGGGTTGACGGTGGTGATGTCAGCCATGAGGGTAGGATAAATACGGGAGGCGGCTTGCGTTTCAAGTCGAAAAAGGGGAGATTAGCTACGTAGCACCAACCCCTTTGCCGTGGCACCTTCTGATACGACTGACACGACGCAGGGCGGCCTCTTGCTCCGCCTCCGGCATCTCGCCTCTACCCTCGCCAAGCGGCTCCGCGCGCTTCGCCGGCGATCAGGCTCGGCGTCCGACCTGTCGGCTTCGGGCGACGAGGGCTGCGCCGTCTCCCGCGCCCGCATCGAGGCCTACGTCGGGCGGCCAGTGAACGACCTGTCGCTCTACGAGCGCGCGCTCCGCCACCGCTCCGTCCTGCGCGGCCAGACCGACAGCCACCTCAAGAGCAACGAGCGGCTCGAGTTCCTCGGCGACGCTGTCCTCGGCGTGATCGTCGGCGAGCGGCTCTACGACGCGTTCCCCGACCGAAACGAGGGCTTCCTGACCCGTATCCGGGCCAAGCTCGTCAACGGGCCCATGCTCGCCTCGTATGCCGAGACGCTCGGCCTCGGCGACCTGCTGCTGCTCTCGCCCAACATGGCCCAGGGCGAGGGCCGGAGCAACCCGACGATCCTCGCCGACGCCTTCGAGGCCGTCCTCGGCGCGGTCTACCTCGACCTCGGCTTCGACGCCGCCCGGACGTTCGTCTTCGACCTGCTCGACGAGCATGTGGACATGGACGCCGTCTCGACGCAGCGGAGCAACTTCAAGAGCATGCTGCTGGAGCACGTCCAGGCCGATGGGCACACGCAGCCCGCCTACCACGTCATCGCCGAGGAGGGGCCGAGCCACGACCGCCGCTTCACGGTCGAGGTGGTGGTGGCCGGCCAGGCGCTCGGCGTAGGCCGCGCCCGCTCGAAAAAGCAGGCCGAGCAGCAGGCCGCCCACGAAGCTCTGGACCGGCTCCGCGAAGAACAGGCGGAGGCGGCCCTCGGCGCGAAACAATAGGCCCGGCGGCTGTTAAGAGAGAACGAGCGAAAGCGGGGACGAGCGAAAGATGGCTCGGCGCTGAACCCTGACCTCTTCCGCTCTTCCTTCCCTCCGTTCTTCCGCTCTTATCGACGATGCAGATCGCTTCCGACCGCTCCATCCTCGACCACCCGGACCGCTTCGAGGGCCGCCACAACGGCCCTGCCGCCGAGGGCGTCCAGGCCATGCTCGACGCCCTCGGCGTGGACTCGCTCGACGCCCTCTCCGACGCCGTCGTCCCGGACGCCATCCGCGCCGAGCGAGCGCTCGACCTCCCCGAGGCGCTCACCGAGGCCGACCTGCTGGAGCGCGCCCGCACCCTGGCCGCGAAGAACGAGGTCTACCGGTCGTACATCGGGATGGGCTACGCCGGCACCGTCACGCCGCCCGTCATCCTGCGCAACGTCCTCGAGAATCCGGGCTGGTACACGCAGTACACCCCGTACCAGGCCGAGATCGCGCAGGGCCGGCTGGAAGCGCTTCTGAACTTTCAGACCGCCGTCGGCGACCTGACCGGGCTGCCGATCGCCAACGCCTCGCTCCTCGACGAGGGCACGGCCGCCGCCGAGGCGATGAGCATGTTCTTCGGCCAGGCGCGCGGCAAGCGCTCGCGCTTCTTCGTCGCCGCGAACTGCCACCCGCAGACCATCGCCGTCGTCGAGGGCCGCGCCGAGCCGATCGGCGTCGAGGTGGTCGTGGCCGGCCCGGCCGAGTTTGCGTTCGACGGCGACACGGTCGGCGCGCTGCTGCAGTACCCGGCGACCGACGGCGCGGTCGAGGACTACGCCGCGGTCTGCGAGGCTGCGCACGAGGCCGGAGCCTTCGTCGCCGTCGCCACCGACCTGATGGCGCTCACGCTCCTGACCCCGCCGGGCGAGTTCGGGGCCGACGTGGCCGTCGGCAACTCGCAGCGCTTCGGCGTCCCGATGGGCTACGGCGGCCCGCACGCCGCGTTCTTTGCCACGACCGACACCTTCAAGCGCAAGATTCCGGGCCGCATCATCGGCCTCTCGGTCGACGCCGAGGGCAAGCCCGCGCTGCGCATGGCGCTCCAGACGCGCGAGCAGCACATCCGCCGCGAGAAGGCGACCTCGAACATCTGCACCGCCCAGGTCCTCCTCGCCGTCATCGCCTCGATGTACGCCGTCTACCACGGCCCCGACGGGCTGACCCGGATCGCCCGGCGCATCCACGGGTACGCCCGCCTCCTCGCCGCCGGCCTCGGCCGCCTCGGGCACGAGGTCCTGCACGCCGACTACTTCGACACGCTCCGCGTCCGCGTGGGCGACACGGGCGCCGTGACCGCGCGCGCCGCCGAGTTCGGGATTAACCTGCGCCGCTTCGAGGATGGCACGCTCGGCATCGCCCTCGACGAGACCGTCGGGATGGACGACGTGCGCGACCTCCTCGCGGTCTTCGGTGCCGACGAGACGCTCGACGCCGACGAACTCGCCGAGGAGACCGTGCTCGATTACGAAGGCGCGCACGGGCGCACGTCGGCCTTCATGACGCACCCGACGTTCCACCGCTACCGCAGCGAGACCGAGATGCTGCGTTACCTCAAGCGGCTCGAGAACCGCGACCTCTCGCTGGCGCACGCGATGATCCCGCTCGGGAGCTGCACGATGAAGCTCAACGCGACGGCCGAGATGATGCCCGTCACGCTCCCCGGCTTCTCTGGGCTCCACCCGTTCGCGCCGGCCGAGCAGGCCGCGGGCTACCACGAGATGATGGACGAGCTCGCCGGCTGGCTCGCCGAGATCACCGGCTTCGCCGCCGTCAGCCTCCAGCCCAACTCCGGCGCGCAGGGCGAGTTCGCCGGCCTGATGACGATCCGCGCCTACCACCTCGACCGGGGCAACGCGGACCGCACGGTCTGCCTCATCCCGTCGAGCGCGCACGGCACGAACCCCGCGAGCGCGGTCATGGCCGGGATGGAGGTCGTCGTGGTCCAGAGCGACGGCGACGGCAACGTGGACATGGACGACCTGACGGCGAAGGCGGAGCAGCACGCCGACCGCCTCGCCGCGCTCATGATCACCTACCCGAGCACGCACGGCGTCTTCGAGCCGACGGTCCGCGAGATCGCCGACATCATCCACGCGAACGGCGGCCTGGTCTACATGGACGGGGCCAACATGAACGCCCAGGTCGGCGTCTGCCGGCCGGGCGACTTCGGGATCGACGTGTGCCACCTCAACCTGCACAAGACGTTCTCGATCCCGCACGGCGGCGGCGGCCCGGGCATGGGGCCGATCTGCTGCACGGCGGCGCTCGCGCCGTTCCTCCCGGCGCACCCGGTCACGGACGGCGTCGGCGGAGAGTGCGGCATCGCGCCCATCTCGGCTGCCCCCTACGGCAGCGCGTCGATCCTCCTCATCTCGTGGGCCTACATCGCCATGATGGGCGGACCGGGCCTGACGCGGGCGACGGAGCTTGCGATCCTCAACGCCAACTACATGGCGCGCCGGCTCGAGGGGCACTACGATGTCCTGTTCCGCGGGGCCGGCGGCCACGTCGCCCACGAGTTCATCCTCGACCTCCGCCCGTTCTCGAACGCGGGCGTCACGGCCGAAGACGTCGCCAAGCGCCTCATCGACTACGGCTTCCACGCCCCGACGATGAGTTGGCCCGTCGCTGGGACGCTGATGGTGGAGCCGACCGAGAGCGAGGTCAAGGACGAACTCGACCGCTTCTGCGACGCGATGATCTCGATCCGCTCCGAGATCCAGGAGATCGAGCTCGGCGTGGCGGACGTGGAGACGAGTGCTCTCCGGCACGCGCCTCACACGGCGGAGATCGTGACGGCCGACGCGTGGGACCGGCCCTACACCCGGCAGCAGGCGGCCTATCCGGCGGCGTGGACGAAGGAGGCCAAGTTCTGGCCGACCGTCAGCCGCGTGGACAACGCCCACGGCGACCGCAACCTCGTCTGCTCCTGCCCGCCGGTCGAGGAGTATCAGTAGGTCGGTCTTGCGATCCGGGACAAACGAGGCCCCGCCCAGCGATGCCAGGTGGGGCCTCCGGCTGCACGAGGTCGGTGCAGCGAGACAGTCGGGGGGCGGCTCAGCGCATCACGGCGAGCAGGTCCTTGAGTTCCTCGGGCTTCGGCAGCTTCACGTCGCCGTCCTTCGCGTTCTCCAGGTAGAAGCACGCGAAGGCCGCCCGCTCTTCGGCCGTCGCCTCCACCTCGTCGAAGGCGTCGGCGAACTGGTCCCACTGCGACTGCGCCATCTTGCCGGCGACGTAGTGGGCGAAAAGGAGAGGCAGGGCGGGGCGTGCAACGGAGGCAGTCATGGGGGTGGACCGTGGGACGGTGGAGGGGAACTCTCTAAGGGTTACAGGTCTTCTCTCCAATTCGTATGCCAACCTCGCGACCTGCCTCGTTTCGACTGACAGCGCTGATGGTTGGTGGGGGACGCGTTCCCTTTGCCCCGACTGTCCGTCCGATTTCACCGCTCCGCCGCCGCATCGCCCTCGCCAGCCCGAGCCTGCCACCTCACGATGGGGTCGGAGAGACATCCATCCGTTCTCTAACCCCGTGCTTTCTACCGCGTCTGACCTTGACAGCCTGCGACGCCTCGCCCGGTACGATGCCTGGGCGAACTGCTGCCTCGCCGAGGTGCTCCGCGACGCGCACGAGCGCCCGATCCGCTTCCTCGCCCACGCCGCCGAGTCCGAACGGGTCTGGCTCCGCCGCATCGCCGGCACGCAGCCCGCAAGCCACACCGCCGACTTCTGGCCCGAAGTGGACGCCGACGGGTGCCGCGCGCTCGTCGCTCAGGCCGCCGACGCGCTTGGTGCGTTCGTGGACCTCCTCGACGACGACGGGCTAGAGCAGGACGCGGTCTACCACAACTCGAAGGGGGCTGAGTACCGCACGCCGGTTGCCGACGTGCTGACCCACGTGTTCCTCCACAGCCACTACCACCGGGGCCAAGCGGCGACCGCCCTTCGTGCCCTCGACGTAGACCCACCGTGGACGGACTTCATCGCGTTCGCTCGCACGACGCGCGCCGCGTGACGACCATTCGACACCCGTCGTTCGCCCTTCGTCGCTACGCCAGGACGATTTCCTTGCGGAGGCGGGCAACGGGGACGCCGAGTTGCTCGCGGTACTTCGTCACGGTGCGGCGGGCGATCTTGAACCCGCGCTCCTCCAGCATCGACGCGATCTTCTGGTCGGACAGCGGCTTCTCCTTGTCCTCCTCGGCCACGATCCGCTCGATGATGGCCTTGACCTCCTTGTTGGAGATCTCCTCGCCGCTCTCGGTCGAGAGGCCCTCGGAGAAGAAGTACTTGAGCTCGTAGACGCCCCACTCGGTCTGGACGTACTTGCCGTTGACCACGCGCGAGATCGTCGAGATGTCCATCCCGATGCGCTCGGCGACGTCCTTGAGGATCATCGGCTTGAGGTTGCCCTCGCCCTCGCGGAAGAAGTCCTCCTGGAGCTCGACGATCGCGTTCATCACCTTGATCATCGTCGCGCGGCGCTGGTTGATCGAGTTGATGAACCACCGGGCGCTCTCCATCCGGTTCTTGAGGAACTGCTTGGTGTCGCTCTTGCCGCCGGTGGCCTTCCCGTTCTTCTTGGCCGAGAGCTCGTGCCACATCTGGCGGTAGTGCCGGTTGATGCGCAGCTCCGGCGCGTTGCGGCCGTTGAGCGAGATGATGAACTCGTCGTCCACGACCTCGACGGTGAAGTCCGGGGTGACGTAGTTGGTGCTGGCGGCGAAGGCGCCCTCGCCCGGCTTGGGGTCGAGGCGCTGGATGAGGTCGAACGCCTCCTTGAGTTCCTCTTCGTGGAGGTTGTGCTTGCGCAGGAGCGTGTCGAAGTGCTTCATCGTGAACGCTTTGTACGTCTCGCGCACGATGTCGATGGCGGTCTCGCGGCCGTCCACCTCGTCCGACATCGCTTCGAGCTGGACGAGGAGGCACTCGCGGAGATCGCGGCTGGCGATCCCGACGGGGTCGAGGCGCTGGAGCCGCTTCAGAACCTTCTCCACGTCGTCGTCGGTCAGCATCAGGCCCTGGCTGAACATGATGTCGTCCACGATCGACTCGATGGGCCGCCGGAGGTAGCCGTCCTCGTCGATCGACCCGATGATCTGCTCGGCGATGAGCTCCTGGGTGCTGTCGAAGTCGAGCATCCCGATCTGGTCGCGGAGGTGCTCGGCCATCGAGGACTTGTAGGGCATCGGGATCTCGCGCTGCTCTTCCTCGGCGGAGTGGTCCACGCGGGCCTTGTAGCCGTAGAGGTCGTCCGAGCTGTTCAGAAACTCGTCCCAGTCGAACTCGTCGTCTCTGTCGCCCTCGGCCTCGCGCTCCTTCTCGGCCTCCTTCGCCTCGGCCTGGGGGTGCTCGTCGGCCTCGGTCTGGACGACCTGCTCCTCCTCCTCCTCGCCCTCTTCGAGGAGGGGGTTGATCTCCATCTCCTCCTTGATCCGCTGTTCGAGCTCCAGCGTGGGGAGCTGCAGCAGCTTGATGTACTGGATCTGCTGCGGCGAGAGCTTCTGCTGGAGCGACTGCTTCTGCTGAAGGTTGAGCATGGCGGAGCGGGGTGAGGGGCTAGCTAGGCCGTGTCGAACAAGATGGCGGCGCGCTCGGCGCAGGCGGTCCGAAACTGCTCGTACCACGCCGCGCCGTACTTGCGGGTGAGGGGCTTGCGGAGGAAGTCGTAGAGCTGCGTGCCGCGCCGGCGGCCGTGCCGGACGGCGGGTTTGCAGAGCCCAATCTGTTCGTAGTTGAGGACGTCGGTCCCGCCGATGGGTTCGATGCGGACCGGAAAGAGATGGCACGAGACCGGCTTCTCGAAGTCGAGGCGGCCGGCGTGGTAGGCCTGCTGGAGCGCGCACTTGGCGACCTTCCCCTCGTAGACCACGAAGACGCACTCGCGCCCGTCCACGCAGGACGTGCCGTAGTGGCCCGGCTCTTCCTCGACCCACACGCCCTGCTCGTCGATGACGCGGAGCGCCTCGGGCCGGAGGTCGCGGGCGACGACCGGGAGGGCGCGTTCGAGTTCGGCGCGCTCGTCTGGTTCGAGGGGCGCGCCGCGGTCGCCGTGGACGCAGCACCCGCCGAGGCACCGGCCGAGGTGGCAGGCGAAGGGCGCGTCGAGGAGGGCGTCGGAGACGAGGACATGGTCGATAGCAAACATGGTACCACTAGGGTACGGCCCGGGCTGGACCGATGTCAATGTTATCGGGAGTGAGCCGTCGTTTTTTAACTCCCAACGGCGGGAAGGTTGGGAGAGCGGAGCCGGTTCGGCGTGGAGGGCCGGGAGGGCTGCGCCTGCGGCGCGGAGTGGGAGGAGAGGGAAGAGTGGGAGGGTCTCGGCGTGGAGCGTTGGGAGGGTTGTTCTGGCGCGGAGCGCGGTGACCTCGGTAGCTTTTGCGGTTTTTCCTGATACACCCTCCACACCCTCCACACCCTCCACACCCTCCACACCCTCCACACCCTCCACACCCTCCACACCCTCCACACCCTCCACACCTGACACGAGGCTGTCAGCGACGGGCCGTACTTTGCTGCCTCAGACCAACCGCCGTGACCGCCAGCCACGCAGATCGATGGACAACCGCAACCTCGTCTCCGCCCAGCCCGAGCGCACCGAGGAGGACTTCGAGAAGAAGCTCCGCCCGCAGTCGCTCGGCGAGTTCGTCGGGCAGCAGAAGATCAAGGACAACCTCCGCATCTTCATCACGGCCGCCCTCCAGCGCGGCGAGTCGCTCGACCACGTCATGCTCTCCGGCCCGCCGGGGCTCGGGAAGACGACGCTCGCCGCCATCGTCGCCGAGGAGATGGGGGCGGCCTTCAAGACGACGAGCGGGCCGGCGCTCGACAAGCCCGCCTCGATTGCCGGCATCCTCACCAACCTCGACGAGGGCGACGTGCTCTTCATCGACGAGATCCACCGGATGAGCCCGGTGATTGAGGAGTACCTCTACGCCGCGATGGAGGACTACGCGATCGACATCCTGATCGACTCCGGCCCGTCGGCGCGCTCGGTCCGCATCTCGCTGCCGCCGTTCACCCTCGTCGGCGCGACGACCCGGAAGGGCCTCCTCACCGCCCCGCTGAGGGCCCGCTTCGGGATCGACTTCCGCTACGACTACTACACGGCCGACCTCCTCCGCCGGATCGTCCTTCGCTCGGCCGCGATTGTGGGCGTCGAGATCGAGGAGGAGGGCGCGCACGAGATCGCCCGCCGGAGCCGGGGCACGCCGCGCATCGCCAACCGCCTGCTCCGCCGCGCGCGCGACTTCGCCGAGGTCGAGGGCGAGGGCCGGATCACGGTCGCCCTCGCCGACCACGCCCTCAACGCGCTCGACGTCGACGAGGCCGGCCTCGACGAGATGGACAGCCGCATCCTGCTCGCGCTGATGGAGAAGTTCGAGGGCGGGCCGGTCGGCGTCAGCACGATCGCCGTCGCTGTCAGCGAGGACCCGGGGACCGTCGAGGAGGTCTACGAGCCGTACCTGATCCAGGAGGGCTTCCTCGCCCGGACGCCGCGTGGGCGCATCGCCACGGCGCGGGCGTGGGACCACTTCGGCCTCACCCCGCCGCCCAAGCAGGCCGACATCTTCGACCTCGGCTAATCCTTCCTGTCATCCCGGACCCCGATCCGGGATCTGGAGCGCGTCCCGTCGAAGCGAGTTCAGGATGACAAGCCCGTCAAGATGAGCTTGCCGCTGCGCTAGAGCGCCTCTAGGCTGTCCTCCGTAGACGCCTCGCCGGGGAGGCGTAGTTCTTCCGGGACCTCCAGCGACTCCTCGGGCAGCACCTCCTCGTAGAACGTCGTGTCCAGCCCGCGCGTCCCGACGATCACGAGGACTGGCAGGACGAAAAACACGAGCGCGATGTAGCCGAAGGCGTAGCCCCGGTTCTTGAC
Organism: Bacteroidota bacterium; assembly: GCA_038746285.1. Lineage (NCBI taxonomy): Bacteria > Pseudomonadati > Bacteroidota > Bacteroidota bacterium. Next base: position 72,140 of record JBCDKT010000005.1, on the reverse strand, counting down.
CGACAGCTCGCCCAGCTTCTCGGCCAGCCAGATCGGGACGCGGCGGAGGAAGGGGAGCGGCCAGAGCAGGGCGATGCCGAAGACGTTGAAGAAGAAGTGCGCGAAGGCGACCGTCAGCGCCGCCTCGCCGGCGGCCCCGGTGCCGCCGGCCAGCACGAGGGCCGCGAGGATCGAGGTCACCGTGGTCCCGATGTTGGCCCCGAGGACGAACGGGAAGATCTGCGCGACGGTCACGATCCCGGCCCCGACCATCGGGACCATCACGCTCGTCGTGATCGACGAGGACTGCACCATGACCGTGATGACGACGCCGAAGAAGAGCGCGGCGAGGGGGTGCCCGAAGACGTACTTGTGGAGCAGCTTCTCGCTGCGCCCGAGCAGGAGCGCCCGCAGCAGCTTGACCAGGTAGCGCAGCGCGATGAACAGCCCGACCACACCCACGAGCAGCACCACGATCCCGTTCTCGCTTGCCAGCCCGATCACCCACTCGGCGACGGGGTCGGTGATCACCTTGACCGGACTGAGGAGGTCTGCCCCGCCGAGGCCGATCACCGCCTCTTCGAGCGCGTGCGCCGAGCGCGAGATCGCCCCGGTCAACAGCTCCACCGGGAAGAGGACGGCCACGGCGAGGAGGTTGAAGAAGTCGTGGACCGTCGCCCCGGCCATCGCCCGGCGGAACTCGTCCTTGCGCGTGATGTGCCCGAGCGAAACGATCGTGTTGGTGACGCTCGTCCCGATGTTGGCCCCCATCATGATCGGGACGGCACCCGCGACGGTCAGCCCGCCGCCCGCCACAATCCCGACGACCATCGCCGTCACCGTGGACGAACTCTGCACCATCGAGGTGGCGAGGATGCCGATGAACAGCCCGACGAACGGGTTCCGCGTCGTGCTCACGAGGTTCTCCGCGACGCCCTTGCCCATCAGCTTGAACGAGTCGCCCATCAGCTCCAGGCTGATGAAGAAAAGCAGCAGGACCAGGACGAGCGAGAGGACTTGGAGGAGGCGCTGAGGCATGGAGAGGTGGGCGGCGTGGAGACGCAACGGACGAGGCGGGCGAAGCTAGCCGGCCGGCATTACCGCAATGTTACGACCCGGCGGATTCATCCATTCGGAACAGGCTCACGACGGTCTGCCCGTAGCCCCGGCTCGTCGCCAGCGCAGCGTGCTGCCCGAAGCTGCGGTCCGCGCTGTGCTCCAGCACGAGGAGGCCGCCCGGTGCGAGGCGTGGCAGCGCGAGGTCAGGCAGCCGGTCGAGGTCGGCGAGCGCGTAGGGCGGGTCGGCGAGGACGAGGTCGTAGCGGGCCGCCTCTCGCTCCAGAAAGCGCCGGGCGTCCGCGCGGTGGAACGCGCAGGCCTCCGCCACGCCGAGGGCGGCCGCGTTGTCCCGCACCGTGCGGAGCGCCGCCCCGCGCTGCTCCACGAAGACGGCCTCGGCCGCGCCCCGGCTGAGGGCCTCGAGCCCGAGCGCGCCGCTGCCGGCAAAGAGGTCGAGCACGCGCGCGGCGGCGAGGTCGAGGCGGCTCTGGACGAGGTTGAAGATGGCCTCGCGCGTGCGGTCGGTCGTGGGGCGCGTCGCGCCTTTCGGAGCGCGGAGCCGGTGCCCCCGCAGCCTGCCGCCGACGATGCGCATAGCGAGGGTTCCTGGTTTCTGGTTCGCCCGCCCAGCCGGGTGTCCCATCGGGCGAGCGGCCTCGCCGTAGGCGAACGGATTACCTCAGCAGGGCGCCGAGGACGGGAACGAAGGCAGCTAGGGCGAGCGGGTCGGCCCCGCCGGGGGCCTGCCCGAGCGCGAGCAGCGGGTTGAGCGGAGCCGCCTCCAGGCCGAGCAGGGCTTCGAGGCTGGCGGCGGCACTCGTCGCGCCGGGCTCGCCGTAGAGGTACAGGTGCCCGACGTCGGCCGGGCGGACGTCGAGCCGGTCCAGCATCGCGGCTGCGAAGTAGGTCCCGTCCGTCTGCAGGTCGGCCTCGGCGTAGTGGCCGAAGTGCCACGTCGCACCGCGGCAGAGGGCGAACTCCGTCCGGCTGCCGTAGACCCCAACGGCGAGCACGAACGACTCGTCCTCCTCCCGGTGAATCTGGGCGAGGACGGCGGCGGCGGCTCCGGTCGTGTCCGCCACCTCGTGCTTCACCGCCGGTTCGGCATCGGAGACGCTGGCCGCGATGTGGGCCAGCCGGGCGTGGATCGACTCGGAGAACCGGAGGACGTGGTGCCAGTGGACGCGGCGGCCCTCGGCCTGGGTCTCGATCCGCACGGGCGTCGTCTTGACCCGGACCGGGCGGGCGATGCTGGCGTCCGAGAGCATCGCGGCCTCCTGCCGGAGCTGCTCGAAGCGCTCCGCAGGTGGCATCCCTTCGGGGAGTGGGGAGAAGAACGAGGTGCTGTTCCACGGGTGCACCACCACCTGCAGCGTCTCGGCCTCGGACCCGTCGAAGATCTCGCGCACCGCCGTCGTGACGGTGTCGAGGTGCGACGGGCCGGTGAGCGCGAGCAGGGTCTCGGCGACGCCGAAGTCGAAGTCGCAAGCCCCGAGCCGCCGCAGCCGCCGCCCCTCACCCGAGGCACCGCCGAGATCGACCTCGGCGTAGCGCATCACGCGGCCCAGAAGCTCGATGCCTGCTCGCGTGCGTGACCCGTCCATCTCCCCTCCGGTTAGCGGTCGGCCCGCGCTACTCCCAGCTCGCGGCGTTGAGCATCCCCGCCGCCCGCTCGGGGTCGTCGGTCCCGACGAAGTTGTCCGAGTTGGGGTCTTCGAGGAGGTAGACCGTCACGCCTGTGCTGTCGTCGCGGACCACGTTCAGGTCGAACCGCTCGCCGCCGCGCGACGAGAACAGCAGCGAGTCCAGGTCCAGCATCTCCCCCTCCTCCAGCCCGAAGATGCTGTCGCGCTTGGCGACCATGAACGAGTCCGTGCGGATCGCTGTCAGGAGCGAGTCGAGCGTGCTGGGGAAGCGGTCGTAGCGGAACTCGTAGCCCCGCATTCCGTCGCGGATGTGACCCATCCGCTCCTGGGTCAGTGCTTCGAGCGCTATTCTGCGATCCTCTATCTCCTGGGGCCCGCGGATACTGCGGTAGAGCAGGTACCCGAGCGCGACGATGACGATCGTGAGGACGATTTGAACGACGTTACGGGTGGTGTCATTCGCCAGAATAGCCATTGCGCGAGAGGACCCTGGTTGGGTGAAGAGGCGGGGTTGGGAAGGGTTAGACGGAGGGCCTGCAACGAGTCCCCACGGCGGCCGGTCAAAATACTCGGCAGCTTTCCCAAAAAGCAACCTAGCATGAAAAGGGGCCTTCCGCTGGGTAGACCCCGGTCCCGCGGAGGCGTTGCCCTCCGGCTATGCTGGTATCTTGCCTACTCTCACCTCTCGCCCGCATGGCTACTGTCCGAACCGCCCTCAGCGTCAACCTCAACAAGGTGGCGCTCCTCCGCAACGCCCGCGACCTCAACGTGCCGAGCGTGACGCGCTCCGCCCGTCTGTGCCTCGGCGCCGGGGCCGACGGCCTGACGGTCCACCCGCGCCCCGACGAGCGTCACATCCGCCCCGCCGACGTGGCTGCCCTCGCCGGCCTCCTCGCGGCCGAGGGCAACGGGGCCGAGTTTAACATCGAGGGCAACCCATTCGCCGAGGCCGCCGGGACGTACCCCGGCTTCCTCACCCTCGCCGAGCGTGCGGCGGAGCTAGGGCGGCTGGACCAGTGCACGCTCGTGCCGGACACGCCGGGGCAGCGCACCTCGGACCACGGCTGGGACCTCGGGCGCGACGCTGAGCGGCTAGCACCTGTCGTCGAACGCCTCCGCTCGCTCGACTGCCGGGTCAGCCTGTTCATGGACGCCGACGCTGGCGCGATGGCGGCAGCGGCCGAGGTCGGCGCGGACCGGGTCGAGTTGTACACCGAGCCGTACGCTGTCGCGTTCGAGCGTGGCGACGCCTCGGCCGAGCTGGCTCGCTTCGCCGCCGCTGCCGAGGCGGCCCAGGCGGCGGGCCTCGGCGTCAACGCCGGGCACGACCTGAACCTCGCCAACCTCGGACCGTTCACGCAGGCCGTCCCCGGCGTGCTCGAAGTGTCGATCGGGCACGCCCTGACGGCCGACGCGCTGTGGATGGGCTTCCCGGCCGCCGTGCGCGCCTACCAGCAGATCCTCTCCGCCGCCGTCCATGCCTGACGACCTCCCCGCGCCCGACCCGTCGGCTCCTGACGCCTTCGACCCGGCCACCCACCGGAGCGGGTACGTCGCGCTCGTCGGCCCGCCGAACGTCGGCAAGTCGACCCTGATGAACGCACTCGTCGGGCGCAAGCTCTCGATCGTGACCGCCAAGCCAAGCACGACGCGGCACCGCGTCCTCGGCATCCTATCCGGCGACGACCATCAGATCGTCTTCCTCGACACGCCCGGCATCGTCAAGCCGAAGTACCGGCTCCACGAGGCGATGATGTACGCGGTCGACTTCGCGGTGAACGACGCCGACGTACTCCTCTTCATGGTCGACGCCGCGCACGCGGGCACGCCGGATGCGGCCATCAAACGCCTCGGCGAGCGCCCGGCCGTCCTGCTGCTCAACAAGATCGACCTGATCGCGCAGGAGGAGGCCCTTCCCCTCGTCGAGACCTACAACCGCCTCCGCGCCTTCGACGCCGTCATCCCCGTCTCGGCCAAGACCCGGTTCAACCTCGACACAGTCCTCGCGCAGATCCTGGATCGCCTCCCGCTCGGCCCGCCCTACTACCCGAAGGACCAACTCTCCGAGCACCCCGAGCGCTTCTTCGTCGCCGAGATCATCCGCGAGAAGATCTTCGAACTCTACCGCGAGGAGATCCCCTACTCGACCCAGGTCAACGTGGTGACCTACGAGGAGCGCCCCGGCCAGAAGGACTTCATCGACGCCGAGATCGTCGTCGAGCGCGACTCGCAGAAGGGCATCCTGATCGGCAAGCGCGGCAGCGGCTTGAAGAAGCTCGGCCAGTTCGCGCGGCGCGACATCGAGGCATTCGTCGGCTCCGAGGTCTACCTCCAGCTCCACGTCAAGGCCCGCGCCGACTGGCGCAACCGCGAGGGCTTCCTCCGGTCCTACGGCTACGACGTGTAGCGAACGACGAAGTACGAGTGCCGAACGACGAGCCGGCCACCCGTTCGTCGTTCGTCATTCGTCGCTGATCTCAAAGCCAAGTCCGTCGGCGACAGCCGTGCGAAACGCAGTGGGCACGTCAGCTTCGGCGATGCGGTGGCGCTCCCAGGCGCGGCGGCGCGGGTAAGTCCTGCGGAGACGGTGGAACGCGGCCCCGCGCTCGGCGGCGGGGCGTTCGAGGAGGCGGCGCATTCGGACGTTGTCGGCGCGGAGGTCGTAGGCCTGGCGGACGAGCGCGCCGAGCCAGGCGACCTCGCTCAGGCTCGTGTCCGGCGGGTTCAGCGGCGGCAGGTCCTCGGCCAGCACCGATTCGGCGTCCCACGCCGGCGGCACGCCGAGCCAGGCGGCGAGCGCGTCGTGGAGCATCGCCGTGCCGCGCACCTTGCCGTCGAAGGAGTACCCGGCGATGTGCGGTGTGGCGATGTCGGCGAGGCGGAGCAAGTCTGGGTCGGGCGTCGGCTCGTGCTCCCACACGTCGAGGACCGCCCCGCCGATCTGCCCGGCCCCGAGCGCATCGCGCAGCGCGGCGTTGTCCACGACCGCCCCGCGCGATGCGTTGACGAGGAGGGCGTCGGGTTTCATCGCAGCCAACTCGTCGGCTCCGATGAGATGGTGGGTGGCGTGGGGGCCCGTTCTCGTCAGCGGCGTGTGCAGCGTCACCACGTCGGCCTCGGCCAGCACGGTGTCGAGCGAGACGTAGCCGTGTGCCCGTCCGGCTGCCTCGTCGGCTTCGGCGAGCGGCGGGTCACAGCGAAGCACGCGCGCGCCAAGACTCGGCAGCCGCCCCGCCAGCGGCCTGCCAATATGACCGCACCCGATCACACTGACCGTTTCTCCAGCTATGCTCCGGCCCCGGGTGGCATGCACCGCCAGCAGCGCCGCCAGCACGTACTCGACGACGGACTGTGCGTTTGAGCCCGGCGCGTGCGCGAAGGCGATCCCCTGCCGGCTCAGGTACGCCTGGTCGACGTGGTCTGTCCCAATCGTGGCGCTCCCGACGAAGCGAACCGGGCTGTTTTGCAGTAAGTCCTGGTCCACGTTCGTCACGCTTCGCACCACCAACACCTCGGCGTCCGCTACCTCGTCAGAGCGGATGCTCTGACCGGCTTGCAGCGCCACGGACCCGAAGGACTGAAACGCGTTCAGCGCGTGCGGAACGTTTGCGTCCGCGACGATGCGAAGGGGAGAAGGAGCCATCAGGTCGAGCTAGCCAGGGCGGTACGAATGTACTCTTATAATGGAACCTGCGTGGCAGCGCAACGGGGCAAAACACCCCCATAGGACCCAAAAAACGAAGACGCAGCGCAATTTCTAGCAGTCTAAACTGTTTCCACACAGAACCACAGAACCGGTGACCTACTTTGGTGTTTGGCAACGCATGGCCCACAGGAAGCAGGGCTTGCGTGTCTCTACCGAGCCTTCGTTCTGTCCGTCCAGCGTGGCAGGAAATTGGCTCTAGCAGTTCTCGAAGCGCAGGACGCTCGGTGACCGCGCCGGGCCTTTCAACCCACAGAAACTCACTCACTCTGCCCTATGAAGCTTTTCGCTAGCAAGCGAGTGCTCGGTGCAGCCGGTGTCGTTCTCTCGGTACTGCTCCTCGTCCTCTCTCTCGTTTTCAACACCGTAGACCGGGACACCCTGGCCGAGACGATGCCGGCAGTTGATACGGCCCCGCTCACCCAGGACGTCTCCGTCAAGAGCACGGCGTTCGCAAGCGAAGACATCAAGGACGACGTGCTGTGGCTCGCCCGCTGCATCTACTCCGAGACCAAGCGCCCCGACGAGCAGGAACTCGTCGCCTGGGTCGTCCGCAACCGGGTCGAGACTGGTTACCGAGGCCAGGGATCGTACCGCGACGCCATCCTCGATCCGTGGCAGTTCAGCGCCTTCAACGGCAACAGCCCGAAGCGTCTATACTACTCCGGGCTCGACTTCGAATCGAAGGCAAAGGGCTGGCAGACGGCGCTCTTCATCGCCCACGACGTGCTCCACGCCCCGGCCTACGAGCGGCCCTTTGCCAAGACGACGCGCCACTTCTACAGCGAGCGCTCGATGCAGGGCCGCCTGAAACCGGTCTGGGCTGACGGCCGGCGGCCCGTCGCGCTCGACCGCGAGATCGACCCCAAGCGGTTCCGGTTCTATTCGAGCATCTCGTAGCTCCAACCGCGCCTCCCGTTTCGAAGGGCGTACCGGTCTGCGGTGCGCCCTTCGCTGTTTTGGGCTCCGGCGGGCGAGCTATCTTGCGACCTCACCCAATCCAGAGCCCGATGTCCCGCCGCCTCCTCGGATTCATTCTCGTCCTGTTCGTCGTCTCCCTGACCGTGGTGCTCGCCAGCGGCTGCCTCCGCCGTGCCGCGCAGCCGAGCGGTCCAGCCGTGACCGGGCAGCAGGGAACAGCCCCGCAGACCGACGGGATCCGCCTAGCCACGTTCAACGCGGAGTTTCTCTTCGACGGCCTCGAGGGCGAGGGCCAAGCCTCGTTCGCGTGGAAGGACGACCCCGTCCTCGCCCGCGCTCACCGCGACTCCGTGGCCCGCGTCGTCCGCGCAATCAACGCCGACGTAGTCATGTTCCAGGAGGTCGAGAACCTGGGCACGCTGGAGATGCTGGCGACCGAGACGCTCGCCGACATGGGTTACACCGCCTACCTCGTCGACGGGCGCGACAGCTTCACCGGACAGGACGTGGGGCTACTCTCGCGCATCCCGGTGGACGAGGTCGGGCGGACGAACGAGCGGGCACCGGTTGGCACGACGCGGCAGGACTACGGCGTCAGCAAAAACATGTGGGCACGCCTCGACCTCGGCGGCATCCCGACGACACTGATCGGGGTCCACTTCCTCTCGCGGCCCGACGACATCGAGCGCAAGCCCCGGCGCGAGGCGCAGGCCGAGGTGATCCGCCGCCTCGCCGAGCAGGAGGTCGCCGCCGGCCGCGCCGTCGTCGTGCTCGGCGACTTCAACGACTTCGACGCCGGGGTCCCCGACCGCGCCGGAAGCGTCCCGATCACCGACGTGCTCGCCACCGTCCAGCGCGCCGGGCCAGGGCCGGAGGACGACCTCCGCAACGTCGCCGCCGACGTGCCCCAGGCCGAGCGCTACACGGCCTACTACGACCGCAACCGCAACGAAGAGATCGACGCGGGCGAGCTGTCCTCGCTCGACCACCTCCTGCTCTCGCCGCAGCTTTACCGGACGCTCCGGGCCGTGGACTTCGTGCACCTCCACGACCCGCGCACCGTCTCGGACCACTTCCCCGTCGTGGCGACCCTCGGCGTCCCCGGAGGACGATGATCCAGAAGACGGCGGGCGACCGCTCACGCGCTCCGTCGCTTTCCGTCCTCTGTCTTCCGGTATCGGGACCCATCTCGGCTCGGCGTCATTAGAAGAGAGTCACCCCGCGCAGCAGACCCCTCTCTGCACCCTCTCTTCACCCGGGCCATCCACGGCGTGACGCCGGCCTCTGGCACCGCACCTCCGCCGGTTCGCGCTGCCTTCCACTGGGCACACACCTCTCGCCCCGCCCGATACGCGCGCTTACCTCTGCCAGCGCACCGGCCCGGCGGACCCCAGCGCCGTCGCCGAAGACAACCCCGTCGACTGATCCTATCAACGACACCGACGCAGAAGCATGAGCAACGCACTCACCCCAGACCTCCGCGACGCCCTGATCGCCGAACTCGAAGAGCGCACGACGGCCCCCGGCTTCCACTACCTCGACGCCAACCACCTCACGGACCTCGCCGCCATCGAGAGTGCCAGCGCGCCGGTGCTCTCCCTGTTCATGAGCCTGACGCCCGAGATGCGCATCGGCGACGGGTGGCAGATCGCGTTCAAAGACATCGCCCGCCGGGCACTCGAACATGCGGACGGGCAGTACGACCGCGCCACCGTGCAGAACGAACTGAGCCACATAGAAGAGGCGCTCCGCCGGGGCATTCCTCGGACCGGCCGCGGGCTCGCCTTCTACGCCTGCGAGGCCCTCGGGCTGTTCCGCCAGTTCGGTCTCGCCATCGACATCCCGAGCACGGCCTACGTGGACCGCCGGCCCTACGTCCGCCCCCTCGTCCGCGTCCGCGACGAGCACGACCGCTTCGGGATCGCCGTCCTCAGCCAGAAGCAGATGCGGTTCTTCTTCAGCCAGATCGGCCTCGTCGAAGAGGTCTTCGAGCTAGAGGGGCGCGAGATCCTGACCACGGACTTCCAGACCAAAGACCAGCGGCAGGACAAGCAGGCCGAGTACCGGAAGGAGCAGGCCAAACGTGCGGCGCACGCACTCCAACTGCTCGCCAACAAGCTCGACGTGCGGCACCTGGTCTACAGCAGCCCCGCCGACATGGAGGCCCCATTCCTCGACGCGCTCGAGCAGCACACCCGCGACCGGATCGCGGCCAGCTTCCAGTGCGAGATCAACGCCTCGACCGCCGAGATCGCCGAGAAAGCCGAGCCGATCCAGCGCGAGGTCGAGGAGAAGGAGGAGCTAGAGACGCTGGAGCAGGTCCAAGCGCTCCTCACCACGAAGGCGGTTGCCGGGATCGAAGACACGCTCGACATGCTCAACCAGCAGCGCGTGATGACCCTTCTCCTCGACGACGAGCAGCAGATCCCCGGCGGCATCGACCGCGAAACAGGGATGCTGACCTCGCAGACGGAAGGCACGCTGGAGGCGACGGGTAACGAGGTCTTCCCGCAGAGCGACCTGTTCGAGCTAATGCTGGAGCGGGCGCTGGAACAGGGGGCCTCGCTCGAACTCGTCCGCAGCGAGGCTGCCCGCGCCCGGATGCAGGACCTCGGCCCCGCCGCTGCCCTGCTGCGGTTCTAGAGAGCACCACCGCGCAAACCTGTAGGGGCGACCGACCGGCCGCCCCTACGTTCGCTTAGAGCTGGACGCTCGCGCCAAGCTTGACGACGGTCTGCCGCTGCTCGGCGCCGGAGAGGAGCCGGCTGTCGGCAACGACGGCGTTGAGGCGAAAGCGGTCGAGGGTGAGCGCACCACCGAGCGTCAGGTAGATCGCCCGTCCGCTGTAGTCGAAGACCTCGTTGAACACTTCGCCCCACCGGTTGCGGTCCTGCCAGAGCACGCCAAAGGAAACCGTCCGGTCGTTGGCAAGGTGGAGTCTACCCCAGGCGGCAACCTCGCCGCTGTCCTGGCCAGACTCATCCCACGCCTCTGTCCAGAACGACCACGCGGCGTCTATGCCTAGATCGAGGGTCTGACGTGCTGCCACCTCGGCGCTAACGCCAATGCGAGGAGGAAGCGCGTCGGCCGTGGGAAGGCTCTGGACTCGGTCCGGGCTGTCATCTCCGGGCGGGGAGGCAATCACTTGGTCGTATTCGCCCTCGACTCGCAACGCACTCTCGCCGTACACGGCCCACCCAACCTTTTCCGTGCGAAACGTCAGTCCCCCCGCAAGCTGCGTTCCCCATCCCGAGAACGCCGCACTGAGGTTGTCCACCGTTCGCTCGAACGAGGCGTAGCCGATCCCGAGACGAAGCCCGATCGCAAGCACGCCCCCGCCCTTCAACGTCGTGCGGTAGGCAGCCTGCGGCGAGATCGTTTCGAGCCGGGACGCGAAGCTAGCCTCGAACTCAAGCGTGGGATCGATCTCAGGCGGGGTCGGAATTGGTTCGAACTGCATCTCGGCGGCGTAGCGCTGGGCGTAGCTCAGCCCAAGCGTGAACGCACCCACTGGCACCGCCACGGACGCGCTCTGCGGGCGCACACTGTTCCTCGGTCCGTATCCGATACCGGCTAGGTACCCTTCGCCGATAGCCGTCTCTACCCGGTAGGAGAGTCCGGCAACGGCTTCTCCGAACGCGCCGAGCGCAGCCGGGTTGGCGCTGCCGATGTCCGCGACCTGCACGCCGAACGAGGAGGACAAGCCGGAGCCGCTAAGAGCGCCTGCCCGGTACCCCTGGATCAGGATGAAGAAGCGTTCCGGCTCGGGGTCCGTCCGCGTGTCGCCCTGCGCCGAGGCAGACAGACTCCCGAACGTAGCGAGGCTGAGGGTAAAGAGTAAAATAGAGAGACGAGAGAGCATGACGTTCACAGGGTTGGATCATACACGAGCGGCCCGATGGTACACCCACCGGACCGCTCGTTTCAAGCGAAACGTTCGTGACCCTACAGCCCGATGCCGACGCGGAGGAAGAACACGTTGACCCTGAAAGTGTCATCCACGGTAATACCAAACGCCTCCCGCTCCTCCAGGAAGCCACTCACGTCGAAGGCGTAGCGGAGCTCCGCGAAGACCTTCGGCCCGATGAGCGCCGCGAGTTGCGCGCCGACGCCGACGTTGACGGCCACCGACGTGCTGCGGCTGCCGTCCAGGTCGGCGAGGTCGCCCGTGGCGAAGCGGAATTCCGGGCCGACGAGCGCGTACGGCTTCAGCAGCGGTGACGGGAAGCGGTACTGAAGATCGATGGGCACTGCGATGTACGACACGCCGGCATCCGAGTCCTGGAAGGTGGGCACGAGTTCGATGTCGCCCGCACGCACGAACAGCACCGACGCCCGAGCCGCAAGCGGACCGAACCCGAAGTCGCCGAAGATGCCGACGTGGTAGCCGGTGGACTGGTCGAGGTCGGCCGTGCCGGCGTCGGAGAGCGAGCCGAAGTTGAGCCCGCCAGTGACGCCGAAGCTGGGGATGAGTTGGGCGTGGGCGAGCGGGGCCGCCGCGAAAAACGCGGCGAAGAGGGCGAAGCGGAGAGGGCGCATGGGCGTGGGGATAGGCGGAAAAAAGAAAGATACGAGACCGCGCCGTTCGAGCCGGGGGCGCGCCGCGCCGGTCCGCAACTTATCCGCCCCCCTCGGAGTTTCCCGACCTCTACCGCTTCACCGACCCCGGCGTTCATGCGCATCGGCATCACCTGTTACCCGACCTACGGCGGCTCCGGCGTCGTGGCCACCGAACTCGGCAAAGCGCTCGCGCGGCGCGGGCACGAGATCCACTTCATCGCCTACGCCCCGCCGCAGCGGCTCGCCCACTTCACCGAGCGCATCTACTTCCACGAGGTCCGGGTCAACACCTATCCGCTCTTCGAGTACCCCCCCTACTCGCTTGCGCTCACCAGCAAGATGATCGACGTGGTGAAGCACGAGCAGTTGGACCTCCTCCACGTCCACTACGCCATCCCCCACGCCACGAGCGCCGTCCTCGCCCGGCAGATCCTCGCCTGCGAAGGCATCCGCGTCCCCGTCGTCACGACGCTCCACGGGACGGACATCACGCTCGTCGGGCAGGACGCCTCGTTCACGCCCGTCGTCACGCACGCCATCAACGCCTCGGACGGGGTCACGGCGGTCTCCGACTACCTTCGCCACGAGACGCACAGCCACTTCGACGTGGAGCGCGACGTGGAGGTGATCCCCAACTTCGTCGACACGGACCGGTTCACGCGGCAGCAGAAGGGCCACTTCAAACGCGCCATCGCCCCGAACGGCGAGAAGCTGCTGATCCACGTCTCCAACTTCCGCGAGGTCAAGCGCGCCAGCGACGTGGTCCACGTCTTCCACCGGCTCCACGAGGGCGGCCTGAACGGAAACGGTCCCGGCGTCAAGCTCCTCCTCGTCGGCGACGGGCCGGACCGGCCGGCGACGGAGGTGCTCGCCCGCGAACTCGGGGTCTACGGCGAGGTCCGCTTCCTCGGGAAACAGGAGCCCATCGAGGAGATTCTCTCGGTGGCCGACGTGTTCCTGATGCCGTCCGGCTCGGAGACGTTCGGCCTCGCCGCGCTCGAGGCGATGGCGTGCGGCGTCCCCGTCGTCTCGACCGACATCGGCGGGATCCCCGAACTCAACCTCGACGGCGAGACCGGCTTCCTCTGCCCGCTCGCCGACGTCGACTGCCTCACCGACGCCACGCGCCGCATCCTCACCGACGAGGCGCTCCACGCCCGCATGGCCGAGGCCGCCCGCCGCCGCGCCGTCGAGCACTTCGACATCAACCGCATCGTGCCGCAGTACGAGGGGTTCTACCAGCAGATGATCGACCGCGCGGAGCACGCCGACCCAGTCGGCGACTGCGCGTAGCCGCCTTCGCACACGCCAGCCCACGGACCCGTGAACAGCGACTCCGACGCCCGGGTGCGCAACCTCATCTCGAAGAAGAAGCCGACGTACCCCGTCAGCGACTTCCTCGCCGAGTACCTCGCGCGCTACAACCGCCTCCACGACGCGGGCGTCCGCTACTCGAACCTCCTCCGCTACGACAACGCCGTCACGCTCTACGACGAGCAGGGTAACGACACGCTCTGGAGCACCGTCTTTTACGGCTCGGCGGAGATGCAGGAGATCCACGACCACCTCCGCCTGACCTACGCCCTCCTCAAGTCCGACGGCGACCTCTCGACCGTCGAGCACCTCTACATCGACCGGATCGACCTCTGCCACTACGGTAACACGCTCCCCTTCCGCGTCCGCATCGTCAACCGGCTCAACGAGAACTTCGACTACTTCTACGTCAAGCGCGCCGACGCCAACCGGGTCTACGGGCTGGAACTCGAGCACATCCTCTCGCCCAACCGGATCAACTACTTCATCTCCGGGCAGTCGCTGATCGAGGAGCACATCATCGGCGTACCGGGGGACCAGTTCATGCGGGAGTACCTGCCCGAGAACCGGTTTGACCAGGTCCGGCTGGCGAAGGAGTTCGTGAAATTCAACGAGCTGTGCTTCGTCCGGCTGCTCGGGGACATGCACTCGGGCAACTTCGTGGTCGACATCACGCCGGACTTCGAGAAGATGCAGTACCGGATGCGCCCGCTCGACTTCGACCAGCAGAGCCACCACTGGCGCAAGCAGGTCTACTTTCCGCAGTTCTTCCCGCAGAACAACGCCATCATCGCGCTCGGCATGGCGTTCATGACGCCGACCACGGTGGACCAGTACCAGCGCGAGGAGCGGGCGCTGATCGCGGGGCGGCTGCGCGTCAGCCGAGGACGCTACAGCGCCCTGATGGGCGTGATGCGCGAGGACCTCATCGCCCCGGCCGACCACGTCCAGCGCCTCGGCCAGCAGCTCGCCGAGCACTACGCCGACCGCACCTTCGCCGCCTGCGACACAATGGGCGAACTCGTCGCCGCCTCGCTCGACCGCCTCCTCCAGCGCACCGAGCCCGCCTCGGCCGGCCTCCTCACCAACCCGGCCCCTACCGAGGACCCGATGCGGTAGCCCACGCGCTTGACCCGGCCTTTGGCACCGGCGGGATCGTTGAGCGTATCATCAGGCATGAACTGGCGCGACTACATCGTCTCGGACCCTGACGTGATCGGCGGCAAGCCCCGGGTGAAAGGCACGCGGCTTGGCGTGGCCTTCCTGCTCGAACTGTTCGCAGCAGGCTGGACGCAAGATGATATATTGAGCAGCTATCCTCACCTCAAGTCAGATGACCTGAGAGCAGTCTTCGCCTTCGCTGCCGAGACTTCTGAAGCGGAAAAGGTGTTCGCTCTTCGTCGAAGCGCACCGTAATTTTCTCCTGTCCTCCCGCCTGCTCCTCGCGGGCCAAGCTCCACCCCAACGCTCAGAGCTCTAGATGCTCTGCCAAAGGACTACTCCAAGCCAGAAGCGCCGGCTGCGCTTCCTGTGCTTTCCCTTCGGCGGTAAAACTCTAGAGCTATGCGCCTTCTCGCAGACGAGCACATCCCTTTTCCCAGTATCCGACTGCTTCGTGATGCCGGACACGATGTAGCGTCCGTTGCCGAGGCCACTTCGAGTGCTCGCGACGTCGAAGTGCTGGCACAAGCACGAACAGAAGACCGTATCCTTCTCACTTTCGACAGCGACTTCGGCGTGCTGCTCTTCGTAAATCGGCAGCCGCCTCCGCGCGGCGTTGTTTACTTTCGCTACGCACAAGCGGTCTGCAACTGACGTAGCCGACCTGCTGCTGCATCTGCTCACCAACCCCGACCTCGTTCTTGCCGGTCGATACACTACTGTGAGAAGGGACCGAGTCCGCCAACGCCCACTGCCAGCGTGAGGCTCACGCCATCTTCCGCAGGGCCTCGGCGACGCGGATGACGTGCTTGGCCGTCTGCATCACGTAGAAGTGCACCGACGGGACGCCCTCGCTCATCAGTTCCTCGCTCTGCTGGACGGCCCACTCGATGCCGACCTCCGCCACGCGGGCGTCGTCTGCAGCCTCGACCTCGGCGGCGAGCGCTTCGGGGATCTCGATGTGGAAGGTCCGTGGGAGCGAGTGCAGGTGGCGCTTGCTCGTCAGCAGCTTCAGCCCCGGCACGATCGGCACGGTGATCCCGACCGCGCGGCAGCGCTCGACGAAGTCGAAGTAGTGCCGGTTGTCGAAGAACATCTGGGTAACGACGTAGTCGGCCCCGGCGTCGACCTTGCGCTTGAGGTTGAGCACGTCCCACGTCGGGTTGGGCGACTCGAAGTGCTTCTCGGGGTAGCCCGCCACACCGATGCAGAAGTCGGCCGGCGTCCCGTCGATGAGGTCGTCCAGGAACTGGCCTCGGTTCATCGCCCCGACTTGGGCGACGAGGTCTTGGGCGGTCTCGTTGACCGAGCGGTGCGCGACCTTCTTCTTTGGCACGCCCTTGTCGTCGCCGCGGAGCGCCATCACGTTCTGCACGCCGAGGTAGTTGAGCTCGATCAGCGCGTCTTCGGTCTCCTCACGCGCGAAGCCCTGGCAGAGCAGGTGCGGCACCGTGTCGATCCCGAAGCGGTACTGGATCGCGGCGCACAGGCCGAGCGTGCCGGGCCGCTTGCGCTTGACGTGGCGGCGGATCGTGCCGTCGGCCATCTCCTCGTAGTAGACCTCGGCTGAGTGCCCGGTCACGTCGATGAACGGCGGCTCGAAGGGCAGCACCTGCTCGACGATGTCGAAGACGCCCTGGAGGGATCCGCCGCGCCTGGGCGGGATGATCTCGTACGAGATGAGCGGCTCGGACGCCCGCTCGAAGTGCTCGGTGACTTTCATACTGGCTGTCAGCTTTCGACTGTTGGCTTTCGGCTACCCGTCTTCAAACCACGCGCCAGCAACCAGGAGCCCGAAGCGTCCCTCAGTTGCGCCGCCGGTCGAGGTCTTCGAGCCAGAACTCAGGGAAGCCGTCGGAGCAGCCGCACGCGTGGTGGTAGGGGCAGGCGAGTTCGCGGGTGTGCTCGCGCATGTCCTCGTGGATCTCGCGGAACCCGACCTTGACTGACTCGCCGCGCGCGATCGCTTCGCGCCGCTCTTTGGCTTCGTCCCGCATCAGGGGCAGCGGCCGCTCGGGGAAGAGCACGCGGCAGAGCGTTACCGCGGACCATATCGCCATCAGGACAATGACTGGAATAGCAAGAACAACAAATCCGGCGATCAGGGCGGCGAGGTACATGGCGGATCAGGGCGTGGGGTCGATAAGCGCCGTGTCTCCCTGGAGGAGCAGCGGCTGAGCCTCGAAGTCCGGCAATATAGCGTCGTTTCGTTCCTGGAGTCGAAGTTCTTCTAGCTGCGTCTGGTCAATCGGCGTGGCGGAGAAATCGTCGAACGAGCCCCGGAAACCCGTGTCGAGGAACGTAAAGACGAAGAAGACGACGAGGAAGACGATGCTCAGCGAGAAGGCGAGCAGGTTGACCTTGTTGTCGTACTTGAGCGCCATGAAGAACATCGCCACGAGCGTGGCCTTCACGCCGGCGATGGCGAGCGCGACGGGCACGCTGAACGCGCCCAGGTGGACGATCTCGTTCTGCTCCAGCAACCCGAGGCCGACGGTGAAGATGGTCAGCCCGACGAGGGAAAAGAAGACCGTCAGCAGGAGCTTCGCCGAGAGGATGTGGTGGCCGTGATGCCCGTGGTCGGCGGGGTCGTGGGCGGAGGTGTTGTGGACGTTCTCGGCCATGGGGAAGCTGTCGGCTATCGGCTGCCGGCTGTCGGCTTGTGACTCCCTCACCCGGAGAGCCGAAAGCCGGCAGCCAGAAGCCGGCGGCTAAATCAGATACATCAGCGGGAAGAGGAAAATCCAGATTACGTCCACGACGTGCCAGTACAGCCCGACGTTCTCGACCGGGGTGTACCACGCGTCGGAGTACTTGCCGCGCCACGTCTTGACCGCGAGTATCCCGATGGCGACCATGCCGATCAAGACGTGGAGGCCGTGGATGCCGGTCATCACGTAGTAGATCGAGAAGAACAGCCCGGCGCGCTGGTTGGTGAGGCCGTGCTCGCCCGGCACGTAGCCGTGCTCGGCCCCCTCGGCGTGGAGGTCGGCGCGCGTCGAGACCCCCGCCTCGGCGAGGTCGTGCAGGCTCGTCCCCTCGGCGGCGTGGGCCCCCGCGTTGTTCGCCTCAGCGCCGCCTGGGTCCGCACCGTCCGCGTTCCCGACGCCGGACGCAATGTTGCCGTCCCCGAGACCGGGGAGCGTGAACGTCGTCCCCTCGGCGTAGACCATGTTCTGGCCGGGGAGGATGCCGAGTTCGAACTTGTGGGTGTACTCGAAATACTTGACCACCATGAACATCCCGGCCAGCACGATCGTCGTCACGAGCAGCCAGAAGCAGAGCTTCTTGTTGTTCATCTGGATCGCCCGGATCGACCACGCGACCGTCAGCGACGAGCCGAGGAGGACGATCGTGTTGAGCGCCCCCATCACGGTGTCGAGCTGGGTACTCGCCTCGGAGAACAGCTCGGGGTACATCGAGCGGTAGATGCCGTAGGCGACGAACATCCCACCGAAGAGCAGGATCTCCGTCACGAGGAAGAGCCACATCCCGAGCTTCGCCGCGTCGAACTGCTGCTCGGACGAGACGAAGTAGTGCTTGAGGTGCGGTGGACGCCCCGCACCGTCTCCGTGGTGACCGCCCGCGTGCCCCGCGTGTGGGTCATCAACGGTGATCGTGGTCGGGCGGACGGCCATAGGTCAGATGTTGGCGTCGGGGCGACCAGCCGGTCCCCCGTACCGGGTTAGTCGCGTGACGGCTTTGGCTGCGCCAGGCCGAGGTCTATGGACTTCTCCATTTCCTGCGGAGCGCCGAGTTCGGGGTTCGGGATCGGGGCCGGGCCGCGCGAGCCGTCGCCACCCGAGCCGTCGCCACCTGCGCCGTCCCCGCTGTAGCCGTCGCCTGAGAACAGGACGCCGTAGTCGTAGGGCCCGTGCGTCACGAGCGGCGTGCGGTGGAAGTTGTGGTGGTCCGGCGGGCTCGTGGCGTGGGTCCACTCCAGCGTCGCCGCGCCCCAGGGGTTGCCCGGCGCGGGCTTGCCCTTGAAGAGCGACCAGATCATGTTGCCGAGCACGAGGAGCAGGCCCAGCCCGAGGAACCACGAGCCAATCGTCGAGACTTGGTGGAGGTCGTGGTACTCGGGGAGGTAGGTGAAGTAGCGGCGCGGCATCCCCTGGCTGCCCAGAATGAACTGCGTGAAGAACGTCATGTTGAACCCGAAGAACACGACGCCCGCCGAAATCCGGCCCCACGTCTCGCTCATCATGCGCCCGAACATCTTCGGCCACCAGTAGAACAGCCCGCCGATCATGGCCATCACCGTACCGCCCATCATCACGTAGTGGAAGTGGGCGACGACGAAGTAGGTGTCGTGCAGGTGCACGTCCACGGCGAGCGTGCCGACCATGATGCCGGTCAGACCGCCAATCGTGAACAGGAAGAGGAACGAGAGCGCGTAGAGCATTGGGGTCGTCAGCCACACCGAGCCCCGGTACATCGTCCAGACCCAGTTGAGCACCTTGATGCCGGAGGGCACGCCGATCAGGAAGGTGATGAGGCTGAAGACGATCGACGAGAGCGGGCTCTGGCCGGAGACGAACATGTGGTGGCCCCACACGAGGAAGCCGAGCATCGCAATCGCCACCGACGAGAGCGCAATCGCGCGGTAGCCGAAGACCTTCTGCCGGCTGAACGTCCCCATCAGCTCCGAGATCACCCCGAAGGCGGGGAGGATCATGATGTAGACCGCCGGGTGGCTGTAGAACCAGAAGAAGTGCTGGAAGAGCACCGGGTCCCCGCCGAGCGCCGGGTCGAAGATGCCGATGTTGAGCAGCCGCTCCATCGCCAGGAGGATCATCGTGATGCCGACGACCGGCGTGGCGAGGACCTGGACGATCGAGACCGCGTAGAGCGCCCAGATGAAGAGCGGGAGCCGGTTCCAGGTCAGCCCGGGCGCACGCATCTTGTGGATCGTGACGATGAAGTTTATCCCGGTCAGGATACTGGCGAAGCCCGCGACGAAGACCGCCATCGTCATGGGGAGAACTGCTGTGTTGGTCTCGTCGGAGTAGGGCGTGTAGAACGTCCAGCCCGTGTCGATCCCGCCGGAGAGGATCGCGTAGACCGCGATGCTCGCGCCGGCGATGAAGACGTAGAAGCTCGCCAGGTTGAGCTTCGGGAACGCCACGTCCTTCACACCGAGCATGATCGGCAGGACGAAGTTGCCGAGCGAGCCGGGGATGCTCGGGACGATGAACAGGAAGACCATCATCACGCCGTGGAGCGTGAACATCCGGTTGTACTCGTCCGCCGTCAGGAAATCCGACCCGGGGTTCATCAACTCGGCGCGCACGAGCAGCGCCGCGATCCCGGCGACGGCGAAGAAGAACGAGACCGCGAAGAGGTACATCACCCCGATCCGCTTGTGGTCCACGGTCGTAACCCACGCCTTGACGGTCGGCCAGACGCGGGCGAGGCCGCGCACGTCCGGGCTGGGACCGGGCTCCAGGAGGTAGTTGTGGACCGGCTCGTGCCCCGGCGGATGCTTCGGAGCCGGGGCACTCTGCGTCCGAACCGGGGCTGCGGCAGTGGTCGTGCTCATGATGAGATGTGGTTGGTAGGGGCGGGTTTCAAACCCGCCCCTACGGTCTAATCGGCAGGTGCCAGTTCAGCGTCGCCGTCGGGTGTCGGCACGTCGAGGGTGTCGGCCGGAACGACGGTGCTGTCGTTAGCGGCTGCGCTGTCGGCGGCTGTCCAGGCACCGTTGATGTCGCGGATGTAGGCGACCAGGCCGTTCAACTCGCGGTCGGTCAGGTTCGGGTAGGCCGGCATCGCACCCTGGTACCCTTCAACAATGTACGCGTTCGGGTTAACGATGGACGTGCGGATGTAGTTTGCGTCTGCGACGCCTTCGTCGGAGCCGGGACGCGCGGCCTGCCACAAGCCTTGCCAGCTCGGCCCGATCCCCGAGGAGCCATCGACGGAGTGGCAGTTGTTGCACGCCTGCTTCGTGTAGAGCAGCTCGCCGAGTTGGTTGAGCGGGAGGTTGTCGTTGCCGCCGCCGGTGCGCAGCCAGTCGTTGAAGGTGCCCCGGTCCACGGCGTGGACTTTGGCGTACATCTCGGAGTGCGCCGTGCCGCAGTACTCGGTGCAGAGCACCTGGTACTCGCCCTCCTCCTTCACCTCGAACCAGATGGTCGTGTAGCGGTTCGGGATGGCGTCGTGCTTGACGCGGAACTCGGGGACGTAGAACGAATGCAGCACGTCGGTCGAGGTCATGATGAGCTCAATCGGCTCGCCGACGGGGACGTAGAGGTCGCCGACACTCGTCGTGCCATCGGGGTACTCGAACTCCCACAGCCACTTCTTGCCGACGACGTGGATCTGGTACGCGTTGTCGGGCGCGATGCCCGCGCTCACGAACGCCTTGAAGCCCCAGAAGAAGACGACGAAGACGAGCAGCGTCGGGACGACCACCCACGAAATTTCGAGCCACTTGCTCGGGTGCACATCGACGGGCCGGTCCGCGTGGGAGCGCCGGCGGTACTTCCAGGCGAACTTCACCAGGTAGTAGGTCACCCCCACCTGGATGATGACGCTCATAACGAGGATGAAGTAGAACAGCGCGTCGACCTCGTGCGCCGTCGTCGAGGACTGGGGGGGCAGCCAGAATGTGCCTTCTCTTTCCATATCGTTCGCTTCAGATCGTGCGGGCACGGAGCCCGGACAGCAAGGTTAAGCTAAACGGCGGCGGTGTCAAGGGCCGGTCGCCGTCTCTTCAAAAACGGGGCGCTTCCTGCTTTCGCGCCTCCAGAAGAAGAAGAGGAAGCTACCCAGAACGATAATCGTCAGCACGCCGCCGACCTTCATCGCGTTCTGGGCGTGGAGCACGTAGGACCCCGCATCGGGGTCGTAGACGAAGCAGTAGAGTAGCAGTTGCTCGACCGGCGACCCGACGCGCCCCTCGCCGGCTTCGAGCACGGCGGAGCGAAAGTCGGAGGGCGGAAACTCGATGCCGTAGAGGACGCGCGTCAGGCGACCCTCCGGGCTGAGAAAGAAGAGGCCCGCGCTGTGGGCGAACTCCTTCTGGCGCTCGTTCCACTTGAACCCGAAGCCGAGTTGGCTCGTGACCTGCTCGATGCTCGGCGGCTCGCCGACGAGGAAGTGGAGCCCGTCGGCTGCGCCTTCGCCTGCGAGAGCGGCATAGCGCTCGCGCACGGCAGCAGCACGTTCCGGCGTGTCGGCCTCGTCGAAGGAGATGGCGAGCGCTTCGTAGTCCTCGCCCAAGTCGACGCTGCTCTCTCGGAGAGCCTCCGTCATTCCGTCGAGGATGAGGCTGCACAGCATCGGGCAATTGTGGTAGACGAACGCGACCACGACCGGTCGCTCGCCGTCCACGTAGTCGCCCAGCGTGACCGGCGTGCCGTCGGACGCGACGAACGGCAGGTCCAGCGAGACCATCTCCCCAAGACGCTCCTCGATGCCGGCTCCCTGGAACTCGTCCGGGAGGTCACCGGCAGGCTGCGCTACGACCGGCCCGGAAGCGACGGTGAGAACCGTCGCAGCGAAGCAGGAGATAAGGGTGCGCAGCATCGTCATGTTCAGTTATCCTCCGGTTCGTCGGTCTCCAGTCCGTCTCCCGGTACCGTTTCCTCCGCATCCGTCTCGCGTACAGGCACGGCTCCGTTGTTGTCTATCACCTCGTTGATCCGCGCCGTGCCGCTCAGCCAGTCCTCTGCGTTGGCGTCGAGGTAGAGAGTGCTGAAGTTCTCCGGGGGACGCCGCGCCTCGTTCTGCTGCTCTGCGAAGTACTCGTCCGCAACGCTCTCCATCGCGCTCTCGATGGGCATCTGGTAGACCTCTTCCTGCCGGCCGTACTCGCCGAGCTTCGCCGCCGCAAGAGTGCGTGTGTTTTGGAGTTCGGGGTAGAGCACCACCGCGTCGCGGTCGCGCGTCTCGCCGTCGGCCACGAACCAGACGAGGCCGACCACGCCGACGACTGCGAGTCCGAGCGTGACGGCTGTGGCCAGCATGATCGAAAAGATCTGCGCCGACTCGAAGCCCTCGGCCTCGATCCCAAGACGCTCGGCCTCGGCCTCTGCTTCCTCACTGCCGAGCACCTCGGCGGCCTGCACAGCGCCCGCGTGGACGAGCCCCTCAAGTGGGCCTAGTTCTTCCTGCTGGTCCGGGCGCACGATGCCGGCATCCGGGGCGTCGCGCGTGTGTTCATCGCGCGTGGGGTCCGGCTCGTTGCGGTGCGGGTCCGGCACCACAGCGGGGCGCTCACTTTCTGGAATATCGTCTCTGCGGTCAGCCATAATAACGGAGGGTTGGACGCTACAGAGGCGGTCTAGTTTTCAGGAAAGAGTGAAACCGGAATGAAAGCCCCCAGGGGTGCGTTTCCGCGCCGTTCTAGATGTTTTGGAAGCGGAGCGACTTCGCGTAGTACGGGTCGTTGTAGGGCGTGATGCTGTGCCGCGAGGCCCGCCAGAGCGTCGCCCCGAAGAACAGCCCCACCATCCCAAACCACAGGGCAAAATCCGTCCACACGAACGCCGCGTCCTGGTAGATCTCCTTGTGCGTCGCCACGTAGAGGCTCGGCCGGATCTGCCACCAGAGGTCGATGTAGTGCATCACGAGCGTCCAGACGCACATGATGGCAAGGATCGGCGCGACGCGCTTGGCGAAGCGCGGGATGAGGATGAAGAACGGCAGGATGAAGTGGCCCCAGATCAGCGCTGTCGTGACGTGCTCCCAGCCGTGGGTGATCCGGTGCTGGAACCAGACAGTCTCTTCGGGGAGGTTGCCGTACCAGATCAGCATGTACTGGCTGAAGGCGATGTACGTCCAGAACACAGTGAAGGCGAAGAGGTACTTGCCGAGGTCGTGGTAGTGCTCCTCGTTGACCTCGTGGCGGAGCATGCCGGCGCTGCGGTAGGCAAGCGCGAGGAACGTCACCGTCGCAATCGAGGCGAGGAAACCGCCGGCGAAGAAGTAGATGCCGAACATCGTCGAGAACCAGTGCGGGTCGAGGCTCATGATGAGGTCGAACCCGGCGAAGGCCGTGGCGACGGCGGCGAGGGGGATACCCCAGGCGCTCACGCGGCGGAGGTCCTTGCCCACGTCGCGGCGCGGCACCGTGTCCTGATGGACCGAGATGCGGTAGAGCTTGGTCGAGATCGTGATCCAGACGGCGAAGTAGGCCACCATCCGCACGTAGAAAAACGGCGTGTTGAGGTAGGCCCGCTTGCCCGCGACGATGGCGTCGTAGTCCGGGCCCGGCGTCCCGTCCGGCAGTATCTCGTACAGTTCCTTGTGCGTCCAGTGGTAGAGGTCGTACATCCCGAAGAGGAACATCGGGATGCCGAGGAGTGCAAGGAGCCAGAAGTTGGTCATCAGCATCTCCGGGAAGCGCCGCACGGCCGTCACCCACTTGGAGCGCGGAACGTGCTGGATCATCACGAAGAAGAGGGCACCGATCGAGATCGAGAGGCAGAAGACCCAGGCGGTGAGGTACGAGTACCAGAACGAGTAGTGGTCGCCGAAGAACCCGATCGCCCCGACCGTCAGGCCGACGACGCCGACGGCGAGCGGTATCATCCACGCCCGGTTGTCGGCCGTGAACTGGTAGCGCCGCACGACGCGGTCGCGGTCGGCGTCCACCGGGTCGAGGAGGCGGGTGAGCGGGTTTGCCATGTCGGTAAGAGGGCAACCGTAGGGGCGCAGCATGCTGTGCCCGTACCAAGTCTGACGTCAGTCCAGGTTGACGTTCGGGTTGTAGGTCTCGAGCTGGGCGCGGATCGGCTCCGGGACGTCCTCGGCGGCGGCGTTCTGCGAGCGCTGGAGGGCGCGGATGTAGGCGACAATGGCCCAACGGTCCGGGACCGAGACCTGGTGCGCGTAGCTCGGCATCGAGCGGATGCCGTTGGCGATGGCGTCGTAGAAGTAGCCGTCGGGGTAGGCGCGGCTGGCGTCGGTGTGGTAGCTCGGGGCGGGCGTGTAGCCGTAGCCCTGGCCGCCGTTGCCGGTCATGATGATGCCCTGCCCGTCGCCCGCCTCGCCGTGGCAGACGGAGCAGTAGATGTTGTAGCGCTCCTGCCCGCGCAGCAGCACCTCCTCCGACACCTCCATCGGGATCGTCTCGACGAGCGCGCCGTCGGCGGTGCGCCCGGCGTAGTAGGGTGCGTTCTCGGTCGTCCGCAGGCCGGTGCGCTTGACGGTGCCCGGGACCGGCTGCCGCATCGCCGAGTTGTCGGCGAAGAACGGGTTGGCTTCCTGGGGCTCGAAGTACTCCTGGAAGTCCATGTTGAGGTTCGGGTGGATCGGCGGCTTGTCCGAGTGCATGCCCCGGCAGCCCGCGAGGGCGACGGCCAGGACGAGCACGGCGGCAAGCAGGGTCGGAGATCGCATCATGTCAGCGGGCGTAGGGGCGCAGCATGCTGCGCCCGTACAGTCAGTGAGCGGGCGCGGGGCGGGGCGGGGGCACGGGCGCGGCGGCGGTCTGCACGAGCGAGCCGTCGTCGTCCACGTCGTAGGCTCCGTCGTGGCTGATGTAATCGATGGCGAGGGCTCCGTTCGCGCGCAGCATCGCAGCGGTGGCGGTCTGGTCGTAGCTCTGGTCGGCCTCGGCGACGTGCAGAAAGAAGCCGTCGTCGGAGGCGCGCGCGAAGCGCCGGGAGTAGAACAGCGGGTTGTACGGCTTCGGCAGGCCGTTGAGCGCGAACATCCCGCCGACCGCGCCGAGCGCCGAGAGCAGGATCGTCAGCTCGAACGCGACCGGCACGCTCGCCTCGATCGAGAAGAACGGCTTGCCGCTGATGTTGAGCGGGTAGTCGACCTCGCTCATCCACCACTGCATCAGGAGAGCGAGCGAGCAGCCCGTGATCCCGCCGCCGATGGCGAGGTAGCCGAGCAGCGACGGCTTCAGCCCCATCGCGTCGTCCATGCCGTGGATCGGGAACGGGCTGAACGTGTCGATGCGCGTGTAGCCCTCGCGCCGGACGGCCTCAACGGCCTCGACGAGCTCGCCAGGGTTCGAAAACTCCGCCAGCAGGCCGACGTTTTTGTCGGCCCGGGAGGTGAGCAGGTTCTGGATCGGAGCGGGAATCAGCGCCATGGTCTCTTAGGATGCGCGGCGGCAACCGCAGGGGCGTAGGGCGGTACGCCCCTACCCGGTCAGGCCTTGTCGTCGTCTTTTTCGGAGGAGGCGGTGCGGTAGGCGACGTTCGGGACGGCGGCCGGGACCTCTTCGACGCGGCCGTCGCCGTCGCCCTGGCCGTGCCCGTCGCCGTGGCTGTGGTAGAAGTGGGGATCGGCCTGCGGGGTGACGTTCTTGACCTCCGAGATCGCCACCATCGGGATGAAGCGGAGGAAGAGCAGGAAGAGCGTGAAGAACAGCCCGAAGGAGCCGATGTAGAGCAGCACGTCCCAGATCGTCGGGCTGAAGTAGTCCCAGCTCGACGGCAGGTAGTCGCGGTGGAGGGAGGTGACGGTGATCACGAAGCGCTCGAACCACATCCCGATGTTGGTCGTGATCGAGATCGCGAACATGATCGGGATGGAGCGGCGGAAGCGCTTGACCCAGAAGAGCTGGGGGAAGAGCAGGTTGCAGCTCATCATCGTCCAGTAGGCCCAGGCGTAGGGGCCGGTGGCGCGGACGTTGAAGAACATGTACTGCTCGTAGACCACGCCGGAGTACCACGCGATGAAGAACTCCGTGATGTAGGCGAAGCCGACGATCGTGCCGGTCACCAGGATGATCACGTTCATCTTCTCGAGGTGGTCGAGCGTGATGAGGTTCTGCAGCCCGTAGACCTTCCGGGCGACCACCATCAGCGTGACCACCATCGCGAAGCCCGAGAAGACGGCCCCCGCGACGAAGTAGGGCGGGAAGATCGTCGTGTGCCACCCCGGGACAATCGAGATCGCAAAGTCGAACGAGACCACCGAGTGCACCGAGAGCACGAGCGGCGTGGCGAGGCCGGCGAGGAGGAGGTACGCCTTCTCGTAGTGCCGCCAGTGGCGGTTGGAGCCCGTCCAGCCGAGCGAGAAGAAGGCGAAGATCCGCGCCCGCAGCAGCCGGCCCTGCTTGACCGCCCGGTCGCGCATCGTGGCGAGGTCCGGGATCAGGCCGACGTACCAGAAGACGAGCGAGACGGTGCCGTAGATCGAGACGGCGAAGACGTCCCACAGGAGCGGGCTCTTGAACTGCGGCCACATCGCCATCTGGTTCGGGAGCGGCAGCATCCAGTAGACCGCCCACACGCGCCCAACGTGGAGCGTCGGGAAGAGCAGCGCCGAGGCCACGGCGAAGAGCGTCATCGCCTCGGCCGCGCGGTTGATCGAGGTCCGCCAGCCCTGCCGGAACAGGAAGAGGATCGCCGAGATCAGCGTCCCGGCGTGCCCGATGCCGACCCAGAACACGAAGTTGACGATCGGCCAGCCCCAGCCGACGGGGACGTTGTTGCCCCAGACGCCGGTCCCGTTCCAGAGCAGGTAGGCGACGGAGATCCCGAGGATGCCGAGGCCCGTCAGCGCCGCGCCGAAGGCGAGGTACCACCCGAGCGGCGTCTTCTTCTCCGAGTGGTACGCGACCAGCTCGGTGATGTCGTGGAACGAGAGGTTCCCGCGGACGAGGCGCTCGTCTTCGAGGAAATGCTCGTTCGGGTCGGCGTGTGAGGTAGTCGTTGCCACGGCGGTGAGGGCAAGGGAGGGGCGACCGGCCGGCCGCCCTCGCGGTCAGGCGCTGGGTTCGGGAGCGGGCTCGCGCGAGGGTTCGGGCTGGACCGTCTCCGGATCGGGATGGAGCCGCGCCTCGAGCGTCGGGTTCGGGTTGCGGAGCCGGGCGAGGTAGCTCAGGCGCGGCTTGACGTTCAGCTCTTCGAGCAGTTCGTAGCGGCGGGCGTTCCGCCGGATCTGGTTGACGCGGGAGTCCGGGTCGTTGAGGTCGCCGAAGACGATCGCGCCCGGGGCGCAGACCGACTCGCAGGCCGAGCGGACCTCGCCGTCGCGGAGCGGGCGGTCCTCGATGTGGGCCACCGTCTGCGCGGCGCGGATGCGCTGCACGCACCAGGTGCACTTCTCCATCACGCCCCGGAAGCGCATCGTGACGTTCGGGTTCATCGCCATCTGGATCTCGACCGGGAGCGTCTTGGTCCAGTTGTAGAAGTTGAACCGGCGCACCTTGTAGGGGCAGTTGTTCGAGCAGTAGCGCGTCCCGATGCAGCGGTTGTAGACCATCACGTTGAGGCCGTCCGGCGAGTGGACCGTGGCGGCGACCGGGCAGACGGACTCGCACGGGGCGTACTCGCAGTGCTGGCACATCATCGGCTGCATCACCATCATCGGCGAGTCGAGTTCGCCGAGGCCCTGGGTGTCGAACGGGTCGTCGGCGCGCTCGCTGACGTAGTAGCGGTCCATGCGCACCCAGTGCATCTCGCGCCCGCGCGCCACCTGGTCCTTGCCGACGACGATGATGTTGTTCTCGCTCTGGCAGGCAACGACGCAGGCGTTGCAGCCCGAGCACGCGTTGAGGTCGATCACCATCGCCCACTGGTTCTCGGAGTACATCGCCTCGCCGATGCGCGGGTCCGAGGTCGGGGTGTTGGCCTTGGGGTCGTCCTCGCCGAGGTTCCAGGCGGCGGGGAAGTCCTCCCACGGCACGCCCTCGACGGGCTTGACGGCGTCCTTGGCGAACGTGGGGTCGGCGCGGTACTCGTCGAGCGTGCCCATGCGCACGAGCGGGCGGCCCTCCATCGAGCCGTGGTCCTGCGTCGTGGCGATCATGTAGCGCTCCTCGCTGGCGATCTCGACCTCAGCCGCCGGGATGACGGCGCTGCCGTCGGTGCCGCGCAGGCGCGCCGCGTTGGCCTTCGCCCCGATGCCGTTGGCGAGCGGGCCGGGCCGGTAGATGTCGACGTCCTTGTCGAAGAGGCGGGCCAGGAGGCTGCGGTCGGAGATGACGCGGTCGGTGCCGAGGGTGCGCCCGTAGCCGGTCGTGACGGTGATCGAGTTGTCCGGGTGGCCGGGCTGGACCCAGGCCGGGACTTCGATCTCCCGGTCGCCGACGCGGATCGAGATGACGCTCGCCATGACGCGCCCGGCCTCGACGGGGCCGCCCTCGAACGAGCCTTCGACGACGGGGATGCCGAGGGCCTGCGCCGTGGCCGCGCTCATCTGCGCGACGGCGTCCCAGGTGACCTTCGTGACCGGGTCCGGCACCTCCTGCATCCAGGCGTTGTTCGAGAAGGTCCCGTCGAGCATCTTCGGGTCGGGCCGGATCACGACCTCGATGGCGTCGTCCGCCGGCACGGTCAGGCGCTCCAGCGTGCCCGCCGCGCCCGCCGCGGCCCCGGACTGGGCGGCGTACTGCGTCTCCGGGAGGAAGCCGTCGTGGAGGAGGGTCCGCCACGCGTCCTCGAAGGTGCCCTGCGCGCCGTCGAACAGGCCCTGCTGGCGGATCGTGGCGCGGACGAGGTCGTAGGCCGAGACCTCCTCGCCGGTGGCGAGCGTGTGGAGCAGCTCGACCTCGGAGCGGGCGTCTTCGTAGAGCGGCGCGATCAGCGGCTGGATGACGGAGTAGGTCCCGTCGTAGGCGCGGCCGTCGCCCCACTGCTCGAGGTAGTGCGCGCGCGGGATGTGCCAGCTCGCGGCGGCGGCGGTCTCGTCGAGGTGCGTGCCGAGGTGGATCGAGGTCGGCACGCGCGCGAGCGCGTCGGCGAAGCCGAGTTCGGGCGGCGCGTCGTAGACCGGGTTGACGCCGATCATGACCAGCACGTCGATGGCTCCGCGGCGCATGTCGCGGACGAGGCGCCGGAGGGCCGGACCTTGCCGGGCGGCGGTCTCCTCGCCGGTGTCGAGGTACTGCACGGCCCCGGCGGCGAAGCGGTCGTTGAGGCGGGCGCAGAGGGCGTGCACGGCGGCGGGCTGCGTCGCGCCTGCGACGAATATGGTCGTCCCGGCCTGCGCGTCCTCGACGACCGCGTCGAGGAACGGGTCGTCGGCGTAGCGGTCCTCGTCGGCGGCGGCGACCCCGCCCAGGCCGAGGCGGGCGGCGACGGCGGCGGCGAAGAACGGGACCATCCCCGCCTTCATGCGGCGGCGGTGGTCGGCCATGCCGCCGGTCTGGGTGTAGGCGCTCTCGGCGACGTAGAGCCGGCTCATGTCGTCGGTCGGCTCCATCACGCGGCGGCTGAAGGCGTACTCGCGCGAGTTGTAGACCGAGTTGTCGCCCGAGAGGAAGTCCGCGTCGAACGAGACGATCGTCTGGGCCTCGGAGAAGCGGTAGAGCGGGCGGAGCGGGCGGCCGGCGACGCCCTGGAGGCCGAGCGCGGCGGGGTCGTCGCCGGTGTTGCGGTAGGTGATCCACTCGGCGGTGCCGGCGAGCTGGTCGCGGAGGCGGCGCACCGTCGGCGACGAGGTCGGCTCCGCGAGGACGGCGACGCGCTGGCTGCCGAGGCGGCGGGCGAGGCGGACAAAGTCGGACCACGCCACGTCGCCGCCTTCGCGGAGGCGCGCCCGGCGCGAGCGGTCGGGGTCGTAGAGGTTGAGGATCGAGGCCTGGGCGAAGACGTCGGTCCCGCCGAGCGAGTACGGATGCTCGGGGTTGCCGCCGATGCCGGTCGGCCGGCCCTCGTTGCTCTCGACGACGAGCGGCTGCACGAAGCCGCCCGAGGACGGCATCGCGGTGGCGTAGTAGTTGGGGATGCCGGGGACGATGTCCTCGGGCTTGCGCGAGTACGGGAGGACGTGCTCGACGGGGCGGCGGCAGCCGGTCAGCCCGGCCATCGCGAGCGAGGCCCCCATGATCTTCATGAACGAGCGGCGGCTCGGGCCGGGGTCGCCCTCGATGTCCGAGGCGTCGGTGGCGGCGGGGTGGAACTCGTCCTTCTGGAGTGCTCGGTGGGCCTGCGTGCCCTGGAAGTCCGACGCGCTGCGCCAGAACCGGGGCTGCCCCTCCGCCGCGCGGTCGGCGGCGACTTCAGCCGAGGAGAGAACGTCGAGATCGATCATGCAGGTTGGTCAGTCGGGCGTCGGAGGCCGAGCGTCAGCCTCCCGACCCTCGACCCTGGACTCAGTAGTGGCAGGCGGAGCAGTTCTCGGGCGGGTTGATGCCCTCGGCGGCGATGCGGGCGAGGTTGGCCTCGATGTACGCCTCGTAGGTCTCCTCGGAGGCGCGGACCTCCTCGGCGTAGCCCATGACCGTCACGAGTTCGGGGTCGCGGAGGTACTCCTCCGGGTTGCGGTGGCACTCCAGGCACCACCCCATCGACATCGGCTCGGCGACCCAGACGACGGGCATCTGGTCCACGCGCCCGTGGCAGCTCTCGCAGCCGACGCCGACGGCGACGTGGGCGTTGTGCGGGAAGCGGGCGTAGTCGGCGAGGTGGGTCACCTGCACCCACTCGATGGGCTCGCCCGTGGCCCAGGACTCGCGGACCGGCAACAGCGCCAGCGACTGCGTCTTGATCTGCGCGTGGCAGTTCATGCAGGTCTGCGTCGGCGGGATGTTGGCGTGCGCCGCGTTCTCGGCGTGGTTGTGGCAGTACCGGCAGTCCATGCCGAGCTGGCCGGCGTGGAGCGAGTGGCTGTAGGGGACGGGCTGCGCCGGCTCATACCCGACCTCGTAGAACTCGGGCGAGAAGTAGTACCACACAAAGGCGATCACGAAGACGCCGCCGCCGAGCGCCCCGAAGAGCGAGACGACCGGAAGCGCGTTGGCCTTGCGAGGAAAGAGTTGAGCCATCAGGCGCAGTGCTTCTGGTGAGCGTTCAAGGCGGGGGCACCGAGGCGCGAAACCGGGTGCAACCCTGCCGCAACGAAGGTAGACGGACCCCCCAGGGTTGGCATTGAAGATACATAGAAAAGACCGCCTGAACGGTGTAAAGAGCCTATCCAACAGCTGCATCGGCCCGGGCGGCAGGGCGCGCGCCGTCCTCCGTACCGTAGGAATCGGTGCCCGGCAGGGGGACGTTAAGCTGCCGCAGGCTCAGCGTGATCCGACGGCCTGAGCGGGCCACGTTGCCGGACGCGCCACCGGAACCAGAGCGTCAGTCCGACGGCCGCCGCGCCGAGGCCGAGCGTCAGCCCCCACCAGATGCCTTCCGCCCCGAGGTCTAGCCCGAACCCCAGCCACAGCGCCGCCCCGAAGCCGATCCCCCAGTACGCCACCGCCCCGACGATCATCGGGGCGCGCGTGTCCTTCAGCCCGCGCAGCGCACCGGCCGCCGTCGCCTGCACGCCGTCGAGAATCTGGAAGACGGCCGCGATGCCGAGCAGCGCCGCCGCGAAGCGGGCGACCTCCAGCTCGTCGCCGCTGACGCGGCCGAGGTAGACCCACACCACCCAGTCGGGGCGCAGCCAGAACAGGAGCGCGGCCAATGTCATGAACGCCGCCCCCATCGCTACTGCGGTCCAGCCCGCCCGCTCGGCCCCCGCCGGGTCGCCCGCGCCAGCGGCGTGGCCCACGCGGACGGTCGCGGCGAAGGCGACGCCGAGCGGCACCATGAACGTCACGCTCGCGGCGTTGATGGCGATCTGGTGCGCCGCCAGCGCCACCGTCCCCAGGTTGCCCACGAGGAGCGTCGTCACGGCGAAGAGCCCGGCTTCCAGGCCGAAGCTGATCCCGATGGGCCAGCCGAGCCGGAAGAGGTCGCGGAGCGCCCCCACGTCGGGCTTGCGGAGGCGGGCGAGGCCGGCCCGCTGCCAGAAGTCGCGGTCGAGGCGGACGTAGAGCAGCAGGCCGAGGAAGAGCACGCCCGTCACGATCGCCGAACTCCACCCGGCCCCGACCACGCCGAGCGCGGGGAACCCGAGCCAGCCGTACATCAGCACCCCGTTGAGCCCGGCGTTGGCGAAGGCCGCGACGACGGTGACGACGAGGATCGGGCGGGGGCGTCCCAGCCCCTCGGCGAAGCCGCGCAGCGCGGTGTACCACAGGTGCGGGACCGTGCCCCAGAGAACGGCGCGGACGTACGCGCCCGCGAGCGCTGCCGTTGCTGGGTCCTGCCCGGTCCTGCCGAGGGCCGGCTCGATGTACCACAGCGGCAGCATCAGGGGTACGCCAAGGAGCGTCGCCAGCCAGAGGCCCTGCCGGAGCGAGCGGCCGACCGTCGCCTCGTCGCCCGCCCCGACGGCCTGCGAGACCATCGGGTTGACGGCCATCACGACGCCCATGCAGACGAGCAGGAGCGAAAAGTAGACCGAGGTGGCGATCACGCCGGCCGCCATCGCCTCCGGCCCGAGACGCCCGATCATCACCACGTCCACGAAGCCCATCGCCATCTGGACGAGCTGCGTGAGCGCGAGCGGGGTGGCGAGAGCGAGCGTGGCGCGCGCTTCGCGGCGAAAGAGGGAACGCGAGGGCACGAGAAGCGGAGGAGAAACGGTGACGCGGAGGTGCACACAACGACGCCGAGCGGTCCGGGTTGCGGTAAAGGCAGTCTCCCCCCCGCCGATAGTTCAACTCGCCCCCATACCCCCGTCGCCGTCGACTCGTTTTCTCTTCCCGCCTGATGCCGCTCCCTTCCTCCGAGGCTACCCCAGGGCTTCGCACGTACCGCGTGGTGAGCCTCCTGGCTGCGGCGCTGGCCCCGGTCTTCGGGTACCTCTACCACTGGAACGACCCGGCGGCCGTGGACCCGCTCTGGATGCGCTGGCTGGTGGGGGTTCTGCCGCTCGCCCTTGCAGCCGGCAGCTACGTCAGCGCGTGGGTGCGGGCGCACCTCGAGGTGCTCGCCGCGGCCATCGTCTGCGTGATGGTCTCGTGGTTCGGGGTGGTCACGGCGCTCAACGACCTCGCGCCGGAGTACGTGCTCGGCTACCTGTTCGTCGTTGTGATGATCAGCATCGCCACGCCGGAGACGAGCACGCTGCCGATGGCGTTCGGGCTCGCGCTCTACACGGTCGGCGTGGCCGCCGCCGCTGTGCTGGCCGCAGGCGCTCCGGCCACGAACCCCTGGTTCTTCATGGTCTGCGTGGTCTGCACGGCGGTGACCATCTGCATCGGCCTCTGGCTCCGGCACGGGGTGCGGCAGCGGGCTCAGGCCAGCGAGACTCTGTACCGCACAGTCTTCGAGAGCACCACCGACGGGCTCTCTCTGACCGACGCCGAGACCGGCCGCTTCTTGGAGGCCAACAGCGCCTACCTCACGCTGACGGGCTACACGCTCGCCGAGCTGCGCGCCCTCACGATCCCGGACGTAGTCGTCGCGCCGGAGCGGTTCACCAAGCACGAACTCGACACGGCCCTGAACGACCGGCAGCTTGCCGTCGGCGAGCAGCAGCACCGCCGCAAGGACGGCACCCTGGTAGACCTGAAGGTCGGGGTGCGCCTCATCGAGCGCGACGGGCAGGCCGTCTTCTGCACGACGGCCCACGACCTCACGGAGCAGAAGCGGGTCGATGCCGAGAAGGCGCGGGCCCAGGCCCAGGCCGAGACGATGCTCCGCATGAAGTCGACCATCCTCGACACGATGGGTCACGAGCTGCGGACCCCGCTGGCAGGCATCCTCGGCTTCACCGAGATTCTCGCGGAGGAAGTCACGGACGAGCAGCGCGACCTCGCGCAGGCCGTCCAGCAGAACGCGCACCGCCTGAGCGATACCCTCAGCGCCCTCCTCGACCTGGCCCAGCTTCGGAGCGGCGAGGCCAAGATGCACATCGAGGTTGTGGACGTGGCCGAGGTGGCCGGCGAGGTCGCCGACCTGTTCCGCCACCGCACCGAGTCGAAGGGACTTGACTTCCGCGCAGAGATTGCGTCCCCGGCCCGCGCCCAGCTCGACCGCGAGGCCCTGCACCGGCTGCTGAGTCACCTGCTGTCGAACGCGGTGAAGTTCACCGACGAGGGGGCCGTCCGCCTCACGGTCGGGGCCGACGAGCAGCGCGTCGTCCTCCGCGTCATCG
The DNA here is from genome assembly GCA_038746285.1 of Bacteroidota bacterium. Lineage (NCBI taxonomy): Bacteria > Pseudomonadati > Bacteroidota > Bacteroidota bacterium. The sequence continues at coordinate 37,955 of JBCDKT010000005.1, read as the reverse complement.
ACACCGGCATCGGGATGGACGCAGCCGACGTACCGGCCCTGTTCGACGCCTTCGAGCAGGCGTCCACGGGCCTCAGCCGCACCCATGAGGGGACCGGCCTCGGCCTCCCGATCACGAAGCAGCTCATCGACCTGCTGGGCGGACGGGTGGAGGTCCAGAGCGTGCCCGGCGCGGGGACCACCTTTACGGTCAGCTTCGACCGGACGTGGGCCAGCGTGGAGGACGCGCCGGAACGCCCGCGCCCGGCAGCCCGCCTCGCCCCTTCCCCAGGTGCCCCCAGTCCTCCGGCAAGCTGAGGCTGTCAGCCCTCCTGTGTTGTCATCCCGGACCCGGGATCTGAAGCGTGGCTCCGAGATCCTGAACCGAGTTCAGGAAGCTCACCCTGTCAGGGTGAGCTTGTCGCAACACCAGTGTCTGCGTGAGCGCAGCACGTCACTCCCCTCGTCGGGGCTGCGACCCCGCACGCCTCGTGTGCCTCGTACGCCTCGTGCGAAAGTTTTTGACCGCGTCGTATCTTGGCGGCGCTATGCACGGACCCCCCGCCTCCCCGCCTCGCCCCGCGCTGCACGCCGCGCGCGCCACCGACGTGGTGGACGTGTCGGTCGTGATCGTGAACTACAACGTACGCGAGTTTCTGGAGCAGGCGCTCGGATCGGTCGAGCGCGCCTCGGCGAGCCTGTCGGTAGAGACGTTTGTCGTGGACAACAACTCGGTAGACGGGTCCGTGGCGATGGTCCGCGAGCGCTTCCCAGGCGTCCGGGTCGTGGCCAACGAGGAGAACGTCGGGTTCGCGCGGGCCAACAACCAGGCTATCCGCGAGGCGAAGGGGCGCTACCTGCTCATCCTCAACCCGGACACGCTCGTGCAGGAGGACACCCTCCGCTCGCTCGTCGCGTTCATGGACGCGCACCCCGAGGCCGGCGCGGCCGGCTGCCGGATCCTCAACCCCGACGGCACGTCTGCGCCCGAGAGCCGTCGCGCCTTCCCGACCCCCTCGGTGGCGCTCTACCGGATGCTCGGGCTCTCGCGCCTCTTCCCGAAGAGCCGCACGTTCGGGCGCTACAACATGACCTACCTCCCGATCGACGAGGTGTGCGAGGTCGACGCGCTCTCCGGCTCCTGCATGATGGTGCGCCGCGCGGCGCTCTACGAGCACGCCGCCCTGTCCGGCGATGGTGCCCCCGGCAGCGGTGCCGGGCTGTTCGACGAGGAGTTCTTCATGTACGGTGAGGACCTCGACTGGTGCTTCCGCATCCAGCAGGCCGGCTGGAAGATCTACTACACGCCCGACACCCAGATCATCCACTACAAGGGGGAGTGTACGCGCAAGGGCGAACTCCGCTACGTCCGCCTCTTCTACGGGGCGATGCTCAAGTTCACCGAGAAGCACTTCGCCGGCAGCCACTCCCGCGCGCTGGCCAGCGTGATCCGCGGCGGGATCCTGGCGCGGGCCGGGATGAGCATGGCCGCGAAGGCCCTCGCCGCGCTCGCGGTGCCCGTCCTCGACTTCGGCCTCGCGCTCCTCGTCGGCATGGTGGTGGCGCTGGGGTGGTCGGCGCAGCAGGGCATCGCGTTCGACGGGCTCTACTACACGGCGCTCGTCCCGGCCTACGCGCTCGCCGCCGTGCTCGGGATCGCGGCCGGCGGCGGCTACCGGCGCGGCCGGCGCTACCCGCTCCGGCCTGTGCTCTCGGGCATCGGCGTGGCCTTCCTCGCGGTGACGACGTTCTCGTTCTTCGTCAAGAGCGTAGCCTTCTCGCGGGCGACGATCCTGCTCGGGTTCTTCCTCGTCGCGGTCCTGCTCACGGCCTGGCGGCTCGTCGCCAACCGGCGGCAGCACGGCAACCGGCGCGCGCTCCTCGTCGGCAGCGCGGGCGAGGCGGGCCGGCTGCGCGGCCTGCTGGCGCGGCGCATCGACCCGCCGGTCCGGCTCGTCGGCTTCGTCGGCGCGGCCGAGCAGGCAGCGGGCGTCGAGCGCCTCGGGGCCGTGCGCCACCTCCGCGACCTCGTCCGGCTGCGCGAGATCGACGACGTGATCTTCGCCGCCGACAGCCTGACCAACACGGCCATCCTCCAGCACATGCGGCGGCTGCGCGACCTGCCGGTGCAGTTCAAGATTCTCACCCAGGGCCAGGACCGCATCATCGGCAAGGCCTCGATCGACGACTTCTCGACGCCGCTGCGCGAGGCCGAGCGCTTCGTGGCCCCGCTGCGCTCGCCGCTGGCGCGCCGCGCGGTCGAGATGCCGGTGGCCCTTCTCGGTGCCCTCCTCCACCCGCTCATTCGGCTCGGCGTCCGGTTCCGTCCGCACGGGCGGCTGCGGCGCCTCGCCGCGGCGACGGCCCGGATGCCGTCGGTGCTCGCCGGGCGGCGCGCGCTGATCGGCTACGATGCCGCCCAGGCCCATCCCCCGAAGGCGTGGGGCCTCCGCCCCGGCGTCGTCTCGATCCTCGACACGCTCGTGGCCCCGCCGGAGGACATCGTCGAGGCGCACCGGGCGTACTGGTTCTACGCCCGCAACCAGTCCGCCGCACTCGACTTCGAAATCCTCCTGCGCGCCCTCTTCCGCAAAATGTGAGGCGTGACGTGCGAGGGAAGCCACAGCCCCTGCTTTGCTCAGGGTGCCCTCGCGCGTCACGCCTCACGCCCGACGCCCCATGCACCTCCTCGACTTCGAGAAGCCGCTCTACGAGCTAGAGGAAAAGCTCCGCGAGCTCCGGTCCTTCAACGCCGAGGACGGGAGCGTCGACCTCTCGCCGCAGATCGAGGCGCTCGAAGCCCGGGCCGAGACCCTCCGCGTCTCGATCTACCAGGGCCTCACGCGGTGGCAGCGCGTCCAGCTCGCCCGCCACCCCGAGCGGCCCTACACGCTCGACTACATCAGCGGCTTCGTGCGCGGCTTCCGCGAGCTCCACGGCGACCGCCTCTTCGGCGACGACCGCGCCCTCGTCGGCGGCCTCGGCCGGTTCGAGGGGAGCCGCTGGGGCTCGCGCGACCGGACGGTGATGGTGATCGGCCAGCAGAAGGGGCGCGACACCAAGAGCCGCAAGTTCCGCAACTTCGGGATGCCTAACCCCGAGGGCTACCGCAAGGCCCTCCGCCTGATGCGCATGGCGGCCAAGTTCGGCAAGCCGATCATCACCCTTCTCGACACGCCGGGCGCGTTCCCCGGCCTCGAAGCCGAGGAGCGCGGCCAGGCCGAAGCCATCGCCCGCAACCTGATGGTGATGGCCCGCCTCCCGGTGCCGATCGTCATCGTGGTGATCGGCGAAGGTGCCAGCGGCGGCGCGCTCGGCATCGGCGTCGGCGACCGGATTCTGATGCTCGAGAACGCGTGGTACTCGGTGATCTCGCCCGAGAGCTGCTCGCAGATTCTGTGGCGGAGTTGGGACTACAAGGAGGAGGCCGCCCGCGCCCTCAAGCTGACCGCCCCAGACCTCGTCGAGCAGGGCATTGTCGACACGATCGTGCCCGAGCCGGCCGGCGGCGCGCACCGCAACCCACAAGCCGCCTTCGACGCCACCGGCGCAGCCATCACCGAAGCGCTCGACCACCTCGACGGTCTCGACACGGACACCCTCCTCGCCGAACGCCTCGCCAAGTTCGACGGCATGGGTACCGGCGCTATCGCGGTGTCGTAGCCGTCGGGGCATCGGGCAACCCCAGCGCCTCGCGCATCCTTCGCCCGTCACCTTCACATCTCCCGATGATCGACTACGTCTACCAGCACCGGGTGCGGTACCGCGAGTGCGACCCGATGGGCGTCGTCTACCACGCGCACTACGTGGACTACTTCGAGGCGGCGCGGACCGAGGCGCTGCGCGCGCACGGCCTGGCCTACAAGACCCTCGAAGAGACCGGCATCATCATGCCCGTCGTGGAACTCTCGGTCCGCTACCACCGCCCGGCGCGCTACGACGACCTGCTGGAGATCACCGTCTCCATCGCCGAGCCGGACACGCGTGCGGAGACCACCTACGAGGTCCGGCGGGCGGGCGAGGAGCGGGTGCTTGTCTCCGGGGCGGTCACGCTCTGCTTCCTCGACACGGCGCAGGGCCGGACGGTCCGCGCACCGCAGGTCGTCCTCGACGCCTTCGCGCGCGCCACCGCGCCGGCATGAGCGCTCCCGACCTCGCCGAACTCGACGCGCTCATCGAGCGGGCTCTCGCAGAAGACGTCGGCCCCGGCGACGTGACGACGCTCGCCACGATTCCCGCCGGTCAGTTGGCCGAGGCCACGTTCCTCGCCAAAGAGGACGGGGTCCTCGCCGGGCTTGCCGTCGCCGAGCGGGTGTTCGACAAGGTGTCCGGTGCCAATTTTGCCCTCGCGTGGACACAGCACGATGGCGAGGTTGTGGAGGCGGGCACGCGGTTCGGGACGCTCCGAGGCGAGGCGCGGGACATCCTCGTCGGGGAGCGGCTGGCGCTGAACCTGATGCAGCGCATGAGCGGCATCGCGACCGCGACGCGGCAGATGGTGGAGGCCGCTGGGCCGGGCACCCGCGTTCTCGACACGCGCAAGACGGCCCCCGGCTTGCGGGCGCTCGACAAGTGGGCCGTCCGCCTCGGCGGCGGGACGAACCACCGCACGGGCCTCTTCGACATGTTCCTCATCAAGGACAACCACATCGCCGCTGCCGGGGGGATCCGCCCGGCCATCGAAGCCGCCCGCGCCTACCGCACCGCGCACGCCCCCGGCCTCGCCATCGAGATCGAGACGCGGACGCTGGACGAGGTAGACGAGGTGCTCGCCGCGGGCGGCGTGGACCGGGTACTGCTCGACAACATGGTCCGCCTTGCCGACGACGGGACTGTAGATGCGGCGATGCTGCGCGAGGCCGTCGCGCGCCTCGCGGGCCGGTTCGAGACCGAGGCCTCGGGCAACGTGACGCTCGCCACCGTGCCCGCGATTGCCGCGGCGGGCGTGGACTTCGTCTCGTCGGGCGCGCTCACCCACTCCGTCCGCGCCCTCGACATCTCGCTGAAGGTCGAGCTGGCACAGTAGCTACAGCCGGCCGCTCTCGCTCGTTGTCCGAGACGGCGGCGCGTCGAGCGACTTGACGAAGCCGTCGATGCCGCGTGCGGCGAGGCGGGCCTGGCCGGCCGCGGCGCTCTCGGCGGTGGGGAAGACGCCGTAGCAGACCCGGTAGACGCGCGCGCCGTCCACGGTCACCGGCAGCACCCACGCACCGCGCAGGTCGTCGGCCCGCGCGGCGGCGCGCCCCTCGTCGGAGAACGAGGCCAGTTGCACGGTAAATCCGCGAGACGCGGCCTGGGCAACCGGGGGCGAGGCGCCCTCCGCCTGAGCCCGCTCCTTCTCGCGCAGGGCGCGGACGCGCAGCAGGGCGAGTTCGTCCTCGCCGAGCCGCAGCACCACGTCGCCGCCGCGCGCGCCCAGACCTAGGCGGTCGGCGGCGCGAGCGGAGACCCGCACGCTCGGCCGGTCCGGGGCGGGGACGCGGTCGTTGACCCGGACGGTGACCGTCTCGCCGTTGGCCGGGTTCGTCAGGTCGACGAGGGTGCCGAACGGGAGGGTCGGGTGAGCGAGCGTGGTGCGCTCCGGGTTGTAGGGCTCGCCGCTGGCCGTCGCGTGGCCGGTGGCACCGGGATCGTAGCGGACGGCCCGCGCTTGCTCCGAGGCATTGATCGAGACATCGTCTTGCGCGGCGACGGGCAGCGCCGTCAAGAGCAGGCCGAAGGCGAGGAGGCGGAGCATGGGCGGCGGGGCGGAGGGCGGGGCGTGCAAAACACAAGGCGTAGCACGCACGCCGGCAGGATGAGTTCACCTGTCCAGTGAAGAGTGCGCTGTCTCAGGAACCGGATCGAGACATTGCGCTGTCCGGCCGGTCGCGCAGGCTCGTGCGGCGGGTTAGGAACCCGCATAGGCGATCTACCAGTTAAACGCCTATCTTCTTGACTCTGCATTCCCTCCGCTGACACCGTTTCTCCCCCTATGCCGCGCACCATCTTTCTCCTTTTCGTGCTCCTGGGCAGCACCGCCGTACTCGCCCAGCCCGACCCCGCCCTCACCGAAGCGCCGCAGGCCGCCGCGTGGCGCGCAGCGATGGGCCACGCCGAGGCTCCCGGCCCCAGCGCCGCCGGACGGACGACCGAAGACTTCAACATGACGCTGCTCGGCACCCTCGGCCCGGCCACCGACCGGTACGGCGACATCTGGGGCTGGGTGGACCCGGCGACGAACCGGGAGTACGCCCTGCTCACCGGCCGCGACAACGGGCTGTTCGTGATCGACGTGACGGACGACGCCCCAGTGCAGACGGGCTTCGTGCCGGGCCTCGCGTCGTCGGGCGGTAGCCTGGACGCGAAGGACGTGAAGACCTACGGCTCCTACGCCTACCTCGTCAACGAGCGTGCGCCGCTGCAGATCATCGACCTCGCCGACCCGACCGACCCGGTGCAGGTGGGGACGCTCGACGTGCAGCCGGGCGTCTCCAGCGGAGGGTCGCACAACATCCTCGTCAAGGGCGACTACCTCTACGTCATCGGCGGGCGCTCGCCGGGCGGCCTCCGCATCTACAGCCTCGCCGACCCCGCGGCCCCGGCCTTCGCCGGCGGCATCGCCGGCACCGACGGGCAGACGTACTACCACGACATAGACATCGTCGGGGAGGTGCTCTACGCCGCGGCGATCTACGACCAGGGCATCGACATCCTCGACATCTCGGACAAGGCCAACCCGACGGTCACGGCGAACTTCCAGTACGCCGCCGTCAACCAGGGCGCGCACAACATCTGCGCGACCGAGGACGGGAGCCACCTCTTCGTCGGCGACGAGATCGGGAGCGAACGGCACACGCGCGGCTTCGACGTGCGCGACCCGTTCGACGTGGAGCAGGTCTCGACGATCATCATCAACCCGAACCCGAGCCAGCCCGTCCACAACTGCTACGTCCGGGACGACCTCCTCTACATCGCCGCCTACGCCGACGGCGTCCGCGTCTACGACGTGAGCGACCCCGGCGACCCCGAGGCGGTCGGTGCCTACGACACCTACCTCGGCACCGAGACCGGCTTCCGGGGTGCCTGGACGATCTACCCTTACCTCCCCTCGGGCAAGCTGATCGTCTCGGACAAAGACACCGGCCTCTACGTGCTTCGCCTCGGCGAACCCCCCGTCGATGCCGAGGACGATGCCCAGCCAGCCGACGTCTTCGCACTCGGCGCGAGCTATCCCAACCCGACGACGGGGGCGATGACGGTGCCGTTCGCTCTCGGCGAGGCCGCCCACGTCCGCCTCGCGGTCTACGATGTCCTCGGCCGCGAGGTCGCCGTCCTCGCCGACGGGCTTATGGCGGCGGGCGATCACGCGATACTCTTCGACGGGGACGCCCTCCCGAACGGTGCCTACGTCGCGCGCCTCGACGTGGCAGGCTCCGTGCAGACGCGCCCCTTCACGCTTCTGCGCTAGGTCTATCCACTTCCCGCCCAGGCCATGCTTACCCTTCTCGTTATCCTCACCCTCAGCTACCTCATCGGGTCGATCCCGACGAGCATCCTCGCCGCGCGCTGGCTGCGCGGGATCGACATCCGGCAGCACGGCAGCGGCAACGCGGGGGCGACGAACGTCTTCCGCACGCTCGGCAAAGGCCCGGGCATGGCCGTGATGGCGATCGACCTGCTGAAAGGCGTTCTGGCAGTCGCGCTCGGGAAGTACCTGCGGGTAGGCGCGGAGCCTGCGTTCTTCCACCCTAACGAGACCGGCTGGCTGATGGTCATTGCCGGCGCGGCGGCCGTGCTCGGCCACATCTACACGGTCTACGCTGGGTTCAAGGGAGGGAAGGGTGTCGCGACGGGCGCGGGTGTAGTTGTCGCCCTCGCGCCAGTCCCGGTCCTCGTTGGCCTGGGCCTGTTCACGATCATTGTGGCGACGACGCGCTACGTCTCGCTCGCATCGATGGCGGCGGCGGCCTCGCTCCCGCTGACGCAGGTCGTGCGCGAGGCTGTATTCGGGGTAGACGTGTCGGCCCCGACGATGTGGTTCTGCATCGTGGTGCCGTTCCTGATCTTCTTCACGCACCGCGCCAACATCGGGCGGCTGCTGCACGGGACCGAGAGCCGCGTCGGGGCAAAGAAAGGCTAGGCCTCGACGCGCGCGTCGTTCAGGACCGGGCCGAGGACCCGCCAGACGGTCTCGGCCATGATGCGCTGGCCGGCCGTGGTCGGGTGGACGCCGTCGGGCTGGTTGAGGGCCGGGACACCGCCTACCCGGTCGAGGAGGAACGGGACGAGCTCCACGCCCTGCTCGCGGGCGACAGCCGGGAAGACCTCGGCGAAGCGCTCTGCGTAGCCGGTGCCCATGTTGGTCGGCACCATCATGCCGGCGAGGACGACGCGTACGTCGGGGTTCGACGTGCGGGCGCGCTCGATCATCGCTTCCAGGTTGGCCTGCAGGGCGTCGGTGGGGAGCCCGCGCAGGCCGTCGTTGGCCCCGAGCGCGAGGACGAGCACGTCGATCTGCTGCCGCCCCGCGAGCCAGTCGATCCGCCGCAGGCCGCCGGCCGATGTGTCGCCGCTGATGCCGGCGTTGACGGTGCGGACCGCGATCCCGAGCGAGTCCGCCTTGGCGTCGATGAGCGCCGGGTAGGCCTGGTCCGCGCCCTGCGGCAACCCATAGCCCGCCGTGAGCGAGTCGCCGAGGTAGACGACCGTCACCGCGCCGCTGTCGGCTTCGGCGGTCGTCGTCACGGCGGCTGGCTCGGCGACGGGCGGAGCCTCTGCCGGGTCCGGCGACGAGCAGGCGGCGAGGGCGAAGAGCAGGCAGGCAGATAGAGCGAAGCGCATGGAAGGCAGCCGATGTGACGGGGGCAAGCAAACCGTAGCTACCACCGGCTGTTCCTCGGCGTCTGGTGCAACAGGCGACGGGACCGGTCGTACCAGTTCGGCCGCTCACCAACCCGCACCTCTGTGTCGTTCGCTCTTTCCGTTCGCAACCTCACCAAGACCTTCGACAGCGGGAGCCGTCGCCTGACCGTCCTCGACGATGTATCGTTCGACCTCGCCGACGGGGCGACGTGCGCGGTCGTGGGCCCCAGCGGGAGCGGTAAGACGACGCTCCTCGGCCTCGCGGCCGGCCTCGACCGGCCGACCTCGGGCACGGTCGAGCTGTGCGGCGAGCGGCTCGATGCCCTCGACGAAGACGAGCGCTCGCGCGTGCGCGGGGAGTCCGTCGGGTTCATCTTCCAGCAGTTCCGGCTGATCCCGACGCTGACCGCGCTGGAGAACGTGACGGTCCCGCTCGAGCTGCGCGGCGTGCGCGGCGACGCCGAGGCGGAGCGGCTGCTGGCGCGCGTCGGTCTCGGCGACCGGACGCACCACTACCCGACGCAGCTCTCCGGCGGCGAGCAGCAGCGCGTCGCCCTCGCCCGGGCCTTCATCAATCGCCCCCGCATCCTCTTCGCCGACGAGCCGACCGGCAACCTCGACACCGAGACCAGCGAGACCGTCGAGGCCCTCCTCTTCGACCTCAACGCCGAGGCCGGCACCGCGCTCGTCGTCGTCACCCACGACCTCGACCTCGCCGCGCGCACCGAGCGGGTCTTGCGGCTGAGAGGGGGTCGGCTCGTGGGGGATGAGGTGACGGAAAGATATAGTGGCGTGGGAGGAGTGGAGAGAGTGGGAGGAATGAAGGAGGAGGCACCTCGCTCCGCCTCCGGCTAACATCCTCCCGGTCTTCCCATTCTTCCCATTCCGTCTATGTTCTCCCTCACCTTCGCCTGGCGCGACAGCCGGACCTCGCGCCGCCGCCTGCTTCTCTTCGTCGCCTCGGCGGCCCTCGGCGTGGCAGCGCTCGTGGCGATTCGCTCGTTCTCGGACGGACTCCAGACGGCCGTCGCCGAGCAGGCCCGGTCGCTCACCGGATCCGACCTCACGGTGTCCACGCGGCGCGGCTTCGGGCCTCCGGGCGATGCGCTCGTGGACTCGGTGGCGCGGGCCTACCCCGGCGACCAGGCCGAGGAGGTCGCCTTCGCTTCGATGGCCTACTTCCCCGCGACCGGCGGGGCGCGGCTGACCGAGGTCCGCGCCGTCGCAGGCGGCTACCCGTTCTACGGTGAGATCGTGACGACCCCGGAGGGCGCGGCGGACGCGTACCAGGCGGAGGGCGAAGCGCTCGTCGACGCCTCGCTTCTGCTGCAGTACGACGTGGCCCCCGGTGACTCCGTCCGCGTCGGGCAGCGGACGTACCGGATCGCCGGCGGGATCGACGAGATCGCGGGGCAGACCGGCGTCGGCTCGTTCGTCGGGCCTCGGGTGTACGTACCCCTCGCCGCGCTCGACACGACGCTTCTCGGCTTCGGCAGCCGGGTCGACTACCGCCGCCACTTCCGCTTCGACGCGGCCGACGAGGAGGCCGTCCTCGCCGAGATTAGGCCGGCACTGCGTGCCCTCGGGCTGGGGGCGGACACGCCGATGGAGGCGCAGGAGGACTGGAACAACGCGCTCGGCGACCTCGGGCGGTTCCTCTCGCTCGTCGGGTTCGTGGCCCTCCTCCTCGGCGGGATCGGGGTGGCGAGCGCGATCACGGTCTACGTCCGCCAGAAGGCCGAGACGGTCGCCACGCTCCGCTGCCTCGGCGCGACGGCGGGGCAGACGCTCCGCGCCTACGTCCTCCAGGCCGCCGCGCTCGGCCTCGCCGGGGCCGTCCTCGGCGCGGCCCTCGGCGTGGCGGTGCAGACTGTGCTGCCCGCCGTCCTCGGACCGTTCCTCCCGGTCGAGGTCGCCTTCGCGGTCTCGTGGCGGGCCGTCGCCGAAGGGATCGGGATCGGCCTGGCGGTGGCGCTCGTGTTCGCGCTCCTCCCGCTCGTCCGCGTCCGGCGCATCCCACCGCTCCGGGCGATCCGTTCGGGGGCCGAGGGCGAGGGCGGCTTCGACCCGCTGCGCCTCGCGCTCGTCGGGGCTATGGTGCTCGGCGTGGCAGCGTTCGCGTGGGCGCAGACGGGCGACGCCCGGGCGGCGGTCGGCTTCCCGCTCGGGATCGCGGCCGTCCTCGGCCTCCTCGCGCTCGCGGCACGCGGGGTGATGGCCGCCGTGCGCCGGGTCGCCCCGTCGGGCTGGCCCTACACCGCGCGGCAGGGCCTGGCGAACCTCTACCGCCCGGGCAACCAGACGCTCGTGCTCATGCTCACGCTTGGGCTCGGGACGTTCCTCATCGCCACGCTCTGGCTCGTCCAGACCTCGCTCCTCGACCAGATCGCCGTCACGAGCAGCGGGTCGCCCCCCGGCCTGATCCTGTTCGACGTCCAGCCCGACCAGCGCGGCGGCATCGCGTCCCTGATCGAGTCGGAGGGCGGCGAGGTCCTCGACCGCATCCCCGTCGTGACGACGAGCCTCACCGCCGTCAACGGGCGCAGCACCGACGCCATCCGGCAGGACTCGGCCAGCACGGTGCCGGGCTGGGTGCTCCGCCGCGAGTACCGCTCGACCTACCGCGCCGGGCTCATCGGCTCCGAGACGCTCGTCGAGGGCCGCGTCGCCGCCCGCGTCCCGGCCGACACCGCCGTCGTCCCGGTCTCGCTGGAGGCCGGCATCGCAGGCGACCTCGGCGTCGGGCTCGGCGACCGGCTGACGTGGAACGTGCAGGGCGTCCGCATGGAGACCGAGATCGCGAGCCTGCGCGAGGTGGACTGGGCGCGGGTCCAGCCCAACTTCTTCGTCGTCTTCCCCGAAGGCCCGCTCGACGGGGCCCCGCAGTTCGACATCATCCTGACGCCTGGCGGCGACGCCGAGACCTCGGCGCGGCTCCAGCGCGAGGTCGTCCGCGCCTACCCGAACGTGTCGATCGTCGACGTCCGCCTCGTCCTAGGCTTGGTGCAAGGCGTGCTCGGCCAGGTGGCGTTCGTGCTCCAGTTCATGGCTCTCTTCTCGATCCTGACGGGCCTCGTGGTCCTCGCCGGGGCCGTCCTCATCTCGCGCTTCCAGCGGATCGAGGAGAGCGTGCTCCTGCGAACGCTCGGTGCAGCGCGCGGGCAGGTCGGCCGGATCCTCTTCGCCGAGTACCTGCTGCTCGGGCTGCTCGCGGCGGCCGTAGGCGTCGGCCTCGCGCTCGTCGGCGGGTGGGCGCTCTCGGCGCTCGTGTTCGAGGTGCCGTTCGTGCCGGCGTGGGGCGGCGTGCTCGTCGCGCTCCTCGCCGTGCCCGCGCTGACGGTCGCCATTGGCCTCGTCGGGAGCCGGGGGATCCTCCAACGCCCGCCGCTGGAGGTGCTGCGCTCGGCAGGGTGAGGTTATGTCGGGTGGCGACCTGTGTCTACCAGGTATGCTCCTCGCCGAACCCGCCCGCCGCTACGACCCGACTCGGCAGCGCCGCCGCTCGGTCCGCCTGCCGTTTCACGGCTACGCCGACGGGGTGTACTTTGTGACGATCTGCACGCACGGCCAGGTGCCCCTGTTCGGCGAGGTCGTGGACGGGGGAATGTGCCTGTCGGGCCTCGGGGCGATGGTGTGGGAGGAATGGGAACGGACAGGGGATATCCGGGCCGAGGTCGTATTGGACGCCTTTGTTGTCATGCCGAACCACGTTCACGGGATCTTCGGCATCATCGGCGATGACGCAACGCCCACCGGTGGCGTAGGGGCGACCGGCCGGTCGCCCCTACGGTCGGGACCAAACGCACGACCGGGACCTCCGCCAAAATCGTTGGGGGCGCTTGTCGCCGGGTTCAAATCCGCCGTCACGAAACGGGTCAACGCGGCGCGCGGGACGCCGGGGGTGGTGGTCTGGCAGCGCAATTACCACGAGCGCGTCCTGCGGGACGAGCGCGAACTGGGCGTCGCTCGCCGGTATATCGCCGACAATCCGCTCCGGTGGACCTTTGACCGGTACGGACCAGATGACACAGTCTGAAAGCGGCAGGGCTCGTAGTCAGTGTAGCACGCCGACGACGCGGACCATCTCCTCGATGCTCGTCTCGCCCTCGCGGACGACGGCCCACGCGGCGTCCTTGAGCGTGGTCATCCCGTCGGCCACGGCCGCGTCGCGGAGGGCGTCTTCGTCGAGGTTGCCTTCGGCCTGGATGATGCGCTCGCGGATGGGCTTCGTCATCGCCATCACCTCGGCTACGGCGCGGCGGCCCCGGTAGCCGTTGCCGTTGCAGTTCTTGCAGCCCGAGGCGGGGGCGGCGCGGAGGAAGGTCTCGCCCTCGCCGGGCTGGAAGCCCATGCGCCGGAGCGTCTCCAGGTCCGGGTCGGGGTCGGGCTGCTTGCAGGCCGGGCAGAGCACCCGGAGGAGGCGCTGCGCCGCGACGAGCGTGACGGAGTGGGCGATTAGGAAGGGCTCGACGCCCATCTTGTAGAGGCGGCTGACGGCACTCGGGGCATCGTTCGTGTGGAGCGTCGAGAACGTCAGGTGGCCCGTGTTGGCGAGCTTGATGCCGAGCTCGGCCGTGTCCTGGTCGCGCATCTCGCCGACCATCACCACGTCGGGGTCGTGGCGGAGGATGAAGCGGAGGGCCTCCTTGACCGAGAGCTTGTGGCTGACCTTGATCTGCCGGATGCCGGGAAGGACGTACTCGACGGGGTCCTCGACGGTGAGGACGTTGCGCTTCGGGGAGCGGACCTCGTGGAGGGCAGCGTAGAGCGTCGTCGACTTGCCCGAGCCGGTGGGGCCGGTCAGGATGACCATCCCGTGCGGCTGCCGGATGGCCTCCTTGAAGAGCTGGAGCCCCCGCTCGCCGAGCCCGAGCTTGTCGAGGTTGTCGACGACCTTGCTGTCGTCGAGGATGCGGATGACGATGCTCTCGTGGCGCGTCTCCTGGTCGGAGTGCGCGATCGGGAGGACCGAGACGCGGTAGCGGATGAGGGTGCCGTCGACGGTGCGCTGGATGAAGCCGTCCTGGCCCTTCTCGCGCTCGAACCGGTCCACGTTGCGGCTCCGGTCTTTGGCGACAGCCAGGAACGCCTCGGGCGGGGCCTTGTCCTCGACGTACCACTGGGCGAGGTCGCCGTCAACGCGAAAGTTGATGCTGATGTAGCCGTCCTCGTTGGGGCAGATGTGGACGTCGGAGGCCCCGCGCCGCACGCCCTCGAAAAGCGCAGCCTCGAACAGGTTGATGAGCGCGCTCCGGTTGATCTCGGCTTCGAGCTCCTCGTCCTCCACGAGCGGCGCGTCGTCGGCCTCGAGCCCGAAGTCGAAGGCGTACTCCGAACTCTCCTGCACCTTCTCCAGGTACTCGTTGCGGACCACGTTCTCGCTGACGCCGGACTCCTCGGTGAGTTCGGCGAGGAGGTCTTCCGGGGCGTACTGGAGGTCGTAGGACTGGAGGTGGAGCTTGTTGAGGAAGCGGTGGATCTCCGGGTTCGTCGGGTCGTGGGTGATGAAGATCCAGCGCCCGACGGGCCGCGCCTCTGTGGCCCCCCGGCCCGGCCTTTTTCTGTCGGCTGCCCGGCGCGTCGGCGCGTCCTGCTGCTCTTCGCTGGCCGCCGCCGGCAACACCTTCAGCGCCTGCATCTGGCTCCACTGCTCCGACGAGAACAGGTCCTCCACCTTGCGGATGCAGGCCAGGACAGCGTCTTTAGCGAACTGCGTGGTCTTGAACGCGAAGACGTTGGCCGCCTCGGCGTAGACCATCGACGCGTCGAGGCTCGGGTCCATGGCCAGGGCGCGCCAGAGCTTGACCGGCGTCCCCTCCTGCGCTAGCTCGTGCCGCCGGTGCCACGCCCGCTCGACGTGCTCCACGCGGATCGCCTCGTTGAACAGCAGCGAGATCACCACCCGGTCCTCGACGTTGAGCGGCGAGAACGCCTCCGCCGCTAGCTCGGTGTCCGACGGAGCCACGTCGAACTGGTCGCCGATGGAAGCGGGCAGTTCGCTGATGGCATCCGGCAGTTCGCTGATCGCGTCCGGTAGCGGCGGGCTGGAGCTACCCCTCCCGTCCGGTGCTGCCGAACCGTTGGGCTGCGGCTCCGTTGAGGAGGTCTCGTCCCGGGCGGGCTCGTTCGTCATTGGGTAGAGTAGCGGCTTGGAGTGGAGGAGCGTCGCCTGAGTGTCGGCCGTGCGCAGAATCGAGTTAAGAGCGGGCCGGGCGAAGCCCCCGAACGGATTCGAGTTGCAGCTCAGCTTGTATGACACGCATGTGTCACCGCTCCAGTGTTTATTGCGGTTGCCGCGAGGGTCTCCTGCTTCCTGCCCGGCACCAACCGTTCCCATTCTCCTACCTCTCGTTTACCATGCCTTCTATCCTTGAGATGACCCACGACCTCGCCCAGCTCGCCGACTCCGGCCAGTGGAAAGAGGCCATCGACACCTACTACGCCGACGACGTGACGATCACCGAGGCGACCGGTGAGACCGCCCAGGGCCGCGAGACCCAGCTCGGCCGCATGGCCGAGTTCTTCGGGTCGATCCGCGAGGTGCACGGCGGCGGCATCCACGTCGTCACCGCCAACGAGGACGCGGGCGTGTCCATGATCGAGTCCTGGTTCGACGCGACGTTCGCCGACGGCAAGCGGACCAACCTGGAAGAGGTCGAGCGCTATGTGTGGAAGGACGGCAAGGTGACCGACGCCCGGTTCTACTACGCCACCTCCGAGCCGTCGGCGTAGCGCAGGCGGCGGGTTGAAGACCACGCGCGCGAGGCGTACCATACGGCGGCAGGCACGCACGCCTGCCGCCGTCTCTTTTCTCCCCTCTCCCCGCACGTGAGCGTCCTCGACACCGACATCGAAGAACTACAGGGCGTCGGGAAGCGGCGGGCCGAGCCGTTGCGCAAGGCCGGCGTCCAGACCTTCCGCGACCTCCTCCGCACCTACCCCCGGCGCTACCTCGACCGCTCGACCGTCACCCCGATCCGCCAGCTCGTGGCCGGCGAGCCGGTGACCGTCGTCGGGGTCGTCCAGGCGAAGGGGATGATCCCCGGGCGCGGCGGCAAGCGGCGGCTCGAACTCCGCGTCCAGGACGCCTCCGGCGGCACCCTCAAGTGCGTCTGGTTCCGGGGCGCTACCTACATCCAGCGCCTCTTCGAGACCGGCGGGCGCTTCGCCTTCCACGG
Source organism: Bacteroidota bacterium (assembly GCA_038746285.1). Lineage (NCBI taxonomy): Bacteria > Pseudomonadati > Bacteroidota > Bacteroidota bacterium. Next base: position 21,955 of record JBCDKT010000005.1, on the reverse strand, counting down.
CAAGCCCGAGCAGTACGGCCGCACCTTCTCCCTTGCCCACCCTGACTTCGACCGGCTCGACGACGAGGGCGCGGCGCTCGACACGGGCCGCATCATCCCGCTCTACCCCGGCGGCGCGGCGCTCGAAAAAGTCGGCCTCAACAGCCGGGCGTTCCGGCGGCTCGTCTACGGCCTTATCAAGGAGCACGGCCTCGAGATTCCCGAAGTCTTGCCGGACTGGGTGTGCGAGGAGTACGATCTCATCCCCGGCAACGTCGCGCTCCGGGCGATCCACTTTCCGAAGGACCGGGGCGAGCTCGGCCGGGCGATGCGGCGGTTGAAGTTCGAGGAGTTGTTCTTCCTCCAGCTCCTCCTCGCCCTCACGCGCGAACAGCGCGCCGAGGTCGCCGGTCCAGCCTTCCGTGCACCCGGCGAGTTCGCGCGGCAGTTCGTGACCGAGGTGCTGCCGTTCACGCTGACGGGCGCGCAGCAGCGGGCCGTCGAGGCCATCGCGGCCGACACGATGAGCGGGACCCAGATGAACCGCCTCGTCCAGGGCGACGTCGGGAGCGGGAAGACGGTCGTCGCCGTCGCGGCGATGATGCAGGCGCTCGACTCGGGCTTCCAGAGCGCCTTCATGGCCCCGACCGAGATCCTCACCGAGCAGCACTACGCCAACCTCAAAGACTACCTCGAACCGCTCGGGGTCGAGGTCCGGCTGCTCATCGGCGGGCAGCGGAAGAAGCTCCGCGAGGAGATCCTGGGCGACCTGAAAAAAGGCCGCGCGGCGGTCGCGGTCGGGACCCACGCGCTCATCGAGGAGACGGTCGAGTTCCAGAACCTCGGCCTCGCTGTCGTCGACGAGCAGCACCGGTTCGGGGTGATGCAGCGCGCGCGGATGTTCCGCAAAGGCTCCCGCCCGCACATGCTCCTCATGACCGCGACGCCCATCCCCCGCTCGCTCGCGATGACCGTCTACGGCGACCTCGACGTGACCGTCATCGACGAGCGGCCGGCCGGGCGCAAGCCGATCCAGACCAAGCTCTACACCGAGAAGCGCCGCGAGGAAGCCTACGCGTTCATCAAGGACCAGCTCCGGTCCGGGCGGCAGGCCTACGTCGTCTACCCCCTCGTCGAGGAGTCGGAAAAGCTCGACCTCAAAGACGCAGAGACCGGCTTCGAGAATCTTCAGGAGCGGTTCCGGCCCTACCGGGTCGACCTCGTCCACGGGCGGATGTTCGCCTACGAGAAGGAGGAGGCGATGGACCGCTTCAAGTCGGGCGAGACCGACATCCTCGTCGCCACGACCGTGATCGAGGTTGGCGTCGACGTCTCGAACGCGACCGTGATGGTGATCGAGCACGCCGAGCGCTTCGGGCTCTCGCAGCTCCACCAACTTCGGGGCCGCGTCGGGCGGGGCGCGGAGCAGAGCTACTGCCTCCTCATGGCCGACTACAAGCGCTCCGCCGAGGCTGAGGAGCGCCTCGAAGCCATGCTCGCCACCGACGACGGCTTCGTGATCTCCGAGACCGACCTCAAGCTCCGCGGCGCGGGCGACTTCTTCGGCACCCGCCAGTCCGGCCTCCCGGCCTTCAAACTCGCCGACGTCGTCCGCGACGCCGAACTACTAAGTCTTGCCCGCGAAGCCGCCTTCGCCCTCGTCGAGCGCGACCCCGACCTCCGGCAGGCCGAGCACGTCGAGACCCGCCGCGCCTTCGCCCGCACCGCCCCCAAAAGCCTCGGCTTCGCCCGCGTAGGGTGAGTAGCCGGATTACGCCGAGTGGACCAAGGCGTCTATTACAGTACTCTACCCCCTCCTGTCATCCTGAACACTCTCTTGTCATCCTGAACTCGTTTCAGGGTCTCGTGAGGGATGGCATGAGCCTCAGATCCCGAAACAAGTTCGGGATGACATGAAGGAGAGAGAAACGGACTGATGAAAGTGCATCGCTATTATGTCTACATCTTGTCGAACCGACGGCGGACGGTCCTCTACGTCGGGATGACGAACGACTTGACGCGGCGGGTAGCAGAGCACAAGGCGGGGCGCGTTGAGGGCTTCACGAAACGCTACCGCGTCCGGGATTTGCTCTGGGTCGGGACGTTCCGAGACGCGAACGACGCGGTTGCGCGCGAGAAGCAGCTCAAGAATTGGCACCGCGACTGGAAATGGAACCTCGTCCGCCAGCAGAACCCCAACCTCGTCGATCTTGCAGACGCCATGACTGCGTGATCCGCACCGCTTCCGAAAGCCTCGGCTTCGCCCGCGTGGGCTAGAGCGGCTCGGTGTCTTTGCCCAGGAGACGCAGGTAATGATCATACACGTAGAGTCGGCCCCGGTCCTCGCCCGTCACCTCCTTCACGATGCCGACCCCTTCGAGGCGCCCGAGCGCGTCCCGCACCGTCGGGTAGCTCAAATCGAGCCGCTCGGTCGCAGCGGGAATCGTCGTGAGGGGATGCCGCTGAAGCATCTCGAAGACGGCGCGTGCTGACGCCGCACCGCGCCCAAGAACCTCGATTTTGCCTCGGTCTGCGTCGAAGAGAGCGAGCGCCTCCTGCGCCGTCTGGAGGGCTTCGCGGGCCGTGTCCCGGATGCCCCTGAGAAAGTACCAGAGCCAGCCTTCCCAGTCGCCTTCAGTGCGGACGCGCTGGAGGTGATCGTAGTACGCCTGCCGGCTCGTCTTGAAGTAGAGGCTGAGGTAGAGTACCGGCTCTGTCAGCACGTCTTGCTCGCGTAGCAGCAAGGTGATAAGCAGCGGCCCGACGCGCCCGTTGCCGTCGAGGAAGGGGTAGATCGTCTCGAACTGAACATGCGCGAGGCCCGCTTTCAGCAGTACGGGGTAGTCCGGGTCGTGGAAGAAGTGCCCGAACGGATTGAGACGTCCCATCACCTCACCGGGCGGAGGTGGTACGAACGTCGCCTGGCTCGGGCACCGCCCGCCGAGCCACACCTGCGAGCGGCGGAACTCGCCGGGCGACTTAGCATCTGGGGAGGTGGCCGGGGACGGACTCGAACCGCCGACACACGGATTTTCAGTCCGTTGCTCTACCACCTGAGCTACCCGGCCTGGAGGGCTGCGCGAACGCAGGGCGAGAATATACGCAGCCCGCGCCGCGCGCCTGAGGGGGAAACTTGGTGAAGACACCGCCGGGCCGGCACAGCCTGCCGGGACGCAGCAACCCGGCTTCGAACGGTAGCGCACGCCGCTCGGTGTTCGAGGCTTCGCAGCTTGGCTCTTTCCAAAAGACCGCATCCGGTGGGGGGCGAAGTCTGATGGGTCAGGGAATGCTGAGCGGGCTCGAAAACCGCGCGCCCTGGCTCCCGGCGGCTTGAGTCGGCTGCTCGGTTGCCGTTTCGACCCGCACGGCCTAGCTGATTAAGCGGGCCGCTGGGAGAGGCGATGGCTTGTCCGCATGCCTCGCTCACGCCCAAGACGCTGTATCTGAGCGGGCTACGACTTCCACCACAAGCCTACCACGGTAACGATGACTTGTCCTGATCGACGTTTGAGCCGAAGCGTCCTCGTCCTCCTCGCAGGGTCCGCCCTGCTTCTGCTCGCGCCCTCCAGCACCGCGCAGGCGCCCTTCCTCGAAACCGGCGGCCTTGTCGTCATCGAGGCCGAGACGGAACTCGTCCCGGGCGGCGGCCACCCCGACGGCTGGCGGCTGATGCCGGACGAGGCCGACAGCGACCACCCGGCGTTCCCCGGCGCTACCGGCGGCCGCTACCTCCAGTGGGACGACGGCAACAACTACGGCAACCCCGGCCAGGGCACGATGGCTTTCCCCGTCCGGATCAGCCAGGCCGGCACCTACCGCTTCCAGTGGCGGAGCAAGGTCGGCTTCGGCTCGAACGCGACCGAGCACAACGACTCGTGGCTCAAGATCGACGCCGACGCCTTCTACGGCGAGAAGGGCAACGGCAGCATCGTCTGCCCGAAGGGCTACGACCCGGCCCAGAACGACTGCACGGGCGACGTGCCCAACGGGTCCGGCTCGGGCGGGTGGTTCAAGGCCTACTCCAGCGGCACCACGGACTGGACCTGGAGCACGCGCACGAGCGACAACGACGCCCACGACCTCTTCGCCCGCTTCGACGCGCCGGGGACCTACACCGTCCGTGTCTCCGGCCGCTCCGACGGTCACCTCCTCGACCGGCTCGTCCTCTACCACAGCTCCGTCGGCAGCGGCGACGCCCTCGACCTCGACAACCCGGAGTCGCCGCGCGACGGGGACTCCGGCGGGGGAGACGTGGTCGTCGAAGGTGAGTTGAAGCGGTGGCACCCGGTCTCGCTCACCTTCACCGGGCCGGACGTCAGCGAGAGCGACAGTGCGAACCCCTTCCTCCGCTACCGCCTGAACGTCGCGGTGACGGCGCCAAGCGGGGCCGTCCACGTCGTCCCGGGCTTCTTCGCCGCCGACGGCGACGCGGCCGAGACGAGCGCGGCCGCCGGCGACCAATGGCGCGCGATCTACACCCCGGCCGAGACGGGGACCCACACGTTCGCCGCCTCGTTCCGCGAGGGCACCGACGTCGCTGTCAGCCTGAGCCCGGGGGCCGGGACGCCGACCGCGTTCGATGGCCTCGCCGGGTCGTTCGCCGTCGGTGAGACCGACAAGAGCGCGCCCGACTTCCGAGGACGCGGCGTGCTCCGCTACGTCGGCGAGCACTACCTCCGCTTCGACGACGGCTCGTACTTCATCAAGGGCGGTGCCGACAGCCCCGAGAATTTCCTCGGCTACTACGAGTTCGACAACACCCAGGACAACGGCGGCAGCGGCAACGACCTCACCGACGGCCTCCACCGCTACGACCCCCACCTCGGCGACTGGCAGAGCGGCGACCCGACGTGGCAGGGCGGCAAGGGCAAGCGGATCGTCGGCGCGGTCAACTACCTCGCCTCGGAGGGCGTCAACTCGCAGTACTTCATCACGATGAACGTGCAGGGCGACGGCCGCGAGGTCTACCCGTGGACGGCCTACGGCGAGCGCCGCCGCTTCGACGTCTCGAAGCTCGCGCAGTGGGACGTCGTCCTCCGCCACATGACGGCCCGGGGCGTGAAGCTCCATGTGCTTACCCAGGAGACCGAGAACGACCAGCTCCTCAACGGCGGCGACCTCGGGACCGAGCGCAAGCTCTACTACCGCGAACTCGTCGCCCGCTTCGGCTACCACCCGGCCCTCGTGTGGAACCTCGGCGAGGAGAACACCAACACCGACGCTCAGCGCCGCGCCTTCGCCGACTACGTCCGCGCGCTCGACCCCTACGCCCACCCGATCGTGGTCCACACCTACCCCGGCGACCACGAGGCCGTGTTCGGCCCGCTCCTCGGGTTCCCGAACCTGGACGGCCCGAGCCTCCAGCTCGGCGGGATGAACAACGGCTACGGGCCGAGCGAGGAGTGGGTCCGCCGCTCCGCCGACGCCGGGCGGCCGTGGGTCGTCACGCTCGACGAGCCGGGCAACGCGACGGTCGGGTGCTCGCCCGACGGGGCGGGCAACAACCACCGCGCCTGCCGCGGCGAGGCGCTCTGGGCCAACCTCTTCGCCGGCGGCGCGGGCGTCGAGTGGTACTTCGGCTACAGCCGGCCCCACAACGACCTCGACCTCGAAGACTTCCGCAGCCGCGACCGGCTCTGGGACTACACCCGCTACGCGGTCTCGTTCATGCATGACCACCTCCCGTTCACCGAGATGGCGACGGTCCGTGCCTCGTCCGTTGGGGCCGACGGCGACACCTACCTCTTCGCCCAGGACGCGCCCGACGACGGCTGGTTCGTCGCGGCCGTCTACCTCCCCGACGGGACCGACGCCTTCGACATCCCCGCCGGGACATACACCGTCGCGTGGTTCGACCCCCGGAACGGGGGCGCGCTCCAGAGCGGTAGCGTCCCGACCGTGAGCGAAGGGGCGGACCAGTCGCTCGGTACGCCGCCGGGCAGCCCGTCCGAGGACTGGGTCGCGCTCCTCACCCGCACCGACGCCCCCGACGCGCCGAACCTCAGCATCGCACCAGGCACGCTCAACTTCGGCGCCGTCGAGGTGGGCGAGACGGTCACGCGCACGCTCGGCCTCCGCAACACCGGCACGGCTCCGCTGACGGTCCAGTCGCTCGCGCTCGGCGGCCCCGACGCAGCCGACTTCGAGCTGGCGACCGACCCGTCGCCGGTCGTGCTCGGCCCCGGCGGGGAGGCCGCGGCCGAGGTCGCGTTCAGCCCAAGTTCCGAAGGCGGAAAGAGCGCCACGCTCCGCATCGCCAGCGACGACCCGGACACGCCGACGACGACCGTAGCGCTCACCGGAGCGGGCGGCAGCGCGTCGGTCGCCGTCGCCAGCTTCACCCTCGTCGACGCCGACACGGACGAGGACGTGGGGCCGCTTGCGGACGGAGACCGGCTCGTGGTTGGAGAGATGCCGGCCCACATCAACGTGCGCGCGAACACGGTTCCTGCGGTGGTCGGGAGCGTCCGGTTCCGGCTGAACGACGACGCAAACTACCAAACGGAGAACAGCGCGCCCTACGCCCTTGCCGGCGACGCCGAGGGCGACTACAACCCGTGGACGCCAGCACCGGGGGCGTACGAGTTGACGGCAACGCCGTTCGAGGGCGCGAACGCGTCGGGCGGTGCCGGGACGGCGCTCGCCATCACGTTCACCGTCGCCGCTGCCACCGACGTGGAGCCCGAGGACGTGAGCGACCGGGTGGTGCTGCTCCAGGCAGCGCCGAACCCGCTGCGGGACCGAGCGACGGTGCGCTTCCGCTTGCCCGCCTCGGTGCACACCCACGTCGCCGTCTACACCCTCCTCGGCGAGCGCGTCGCTGTGCTGGTGGACGGGGTACTCGCAAGCGGCCTCCACACGGTGCCCTTCCGCGCCGGTAGTCTCCCCAGCGGAGTCTACCTCCTCCGCGTGGCCACTGCGCGCGACGAGGCGACCCGGAAACTCGTGCTGATCCGCTAGGTGCTGCCGGGCGATGACCTCGCCGCCAGACAGTGCACCTGAGCAGCGGGGCCCTGTCGGCACACGTCGGCAGGGCCTCTTGCGTCGGGCGCGCGGAGGTGGCGGTGCCCGTGGCGCGCCAGAAATATCTGCCCCCTTGTTGACATTATGTCAAAGAATGACTATACTTCATTGCAGACAGACAACCTCCGATGACCCAGCCCTCGCTCACCGCCCAGCGCCGCGCCGAAGAAAAGGAGCAGCGCCGCCAGTCGATCCTCGACGCCGCCGAGCACAGTATCGGCCGCAAGGGCCTCGACGCGCTCACGATGGGTGACATCGCCGAGGCCGCCCGCCTCAGCCGAGGCCTCGTCTACGTCTACTTTCAGGACAAAATCGACCTCTTCAACGCGCTCGCTCACCAGGCGATGACGGAGCTCACCAGCCGGTTCCAGGCAGCCGTCGCCGCGCACGAGGAGGGGATCAGCCAGATTCGCGCGGTCGGGCACGCGTACATCACCTTCGCCTACGAGCGGCCGGTGCTCTTCGAGGCCCTCGCCCGGTTCGAGACCCGGGAACTCGACCCCGACGAGGCCGAGCACCACGAGGCGGCGATGCTCGGCGCGAGCCACAGTACGATGGAGACGATGATCGGCGCGATTGCCCACGGGCAGGCCGACGGCTCTATCCGCCCCGACCTCGACCCCGCCAAGACGGCCGTCACGCTGTGGGGGTTCATCCACGGCATGATCCAGGTCGGCTCGATGAAAAACGCGATGCTGGAGCAGCAGTTCGGCTTCGACAGCGAGGCGCTGATGGGCCACGCCTTCGAGATGGCGGACCTCATGCTGCGCCCGAGCTAGCCCTTTTTTTGCCTCATTTGTTGACACTCTGTCACTCAGCGACACAAAGCCAACATGCACCGACGCTCCCTGCCCCTCCTCACGCTCCGGCTCGCCGCGCTCAGCCTGACCGCGCTCCTGGCAGCAGCCCCACTCGCAGCCCAGCCCGGCTCGGCTTCCGACGCCCAGCAGCGCCTCGACGCCTACGTCGAGGAAGCCCTCGGGGCCAACCTCGCGCTCCAGCAGCGGGCGTTCGACCTCGCCGCGAGCCGCCACGCGCTTGCGGCGGCGCGGCGACAGTTCTTCCCCGCGCTCTCGGTCGAGGCCCGGTTCTCCCGCGCGGGCGGGGGCCGCACGGTCAACCTCCCGCTCGGCGACCTGCTTAACCCGGTCTACGGTACGCTGAACGACCTCCTCGCCGCCGAGGGCCAGGACCCCGCGTTCCCGACGCTCGCCAACGAAGAGATCGAGTTTCTGCGCGACCAGGAGCAGGACACGCGGCTTCGGGTCGTGCAGCCGCTCTACCAGCCGCGCCTGAGCGCCGCCGTCCGGCTCAACCGCCACCTCGTCGCGTCGAGGGAGGCCGAGGTCGAGGCGTTCCGGCGGGCGCTCGCGCGCGACGTACGCGTGGCCTACTTCGAGTACCTCCAGGCCGGGCGCGCTGTCGCCATCTTCGAGGCCGCCTCGGGGCTCGTCGGGGAGAACCTGCGGACGGCCGAGCGGCTCCGGCGCAGCGACCGCGTTCTCGCCGACGCCGTCCTCCGCGCCCGAGCCGAGACGTTCGCCGTGGCGCAGCAGGTGGCCGAGGCCGAGCGTGACCGGGACCTCGCCCGGTCGTACCTCAACGCGCTCCTCAACCGACCGCTCGACACACCGCTGGAAGCCGACGAAGACGCGACCTGGGACCTCCCGAGCGCCGAGCCTGGGACCTGGCTCCAGCGCACTGGGTCGAGCCAGACAGCGCCAGTCTTCGGCGACCCGGCGTTCGGCGATGTGCTCGCGGCGATGCAGGACGCGGCGGTCGCGCAGCGGTTCGAACTGGCCCAGCTCGACGCGGCGATCGACGCCCGCGAGGCCGAGGTGCGGCTGAACCGGGCGGCCTACCTCCCCGGCGTCTCGGCCGCGCTCGACGGCGGCATCCAGGGCCGGGGCTACGGCTTCGAGGGCGAGCAGCCGTTCTACCTCGCCTCAGTGGTCCTCTCGTGGAGCCTCTTCGACGGCGGGGCCGACCGAGCGCGCGTGCGCGAGGCCCAGGCCGTCGCCGACCGAACGCGGGCGCAGCGGGCCGAGGCTGCCCAGCAGATCCGACTCCAGGTGCAGCAGGCCTTCGACGCCGTCCGCGTCGCCCAGACTTCGCTCGCAACCGCCACCGAGCGCCTCACCGCCGCCGCCGAGGGGTTCCGCCTCACCCAGCGCCTCGCCGCCGAGGGGCGCGCCAACCAGGTCGTGTTCGTGGACGCCCGGACAACGCTCACGAGCGCCCAGCTCAACCTGAACGTGACGCGCTACGCCCTGCTCGCCCGCCTCGCCGACCTCGAATTCGCCGTCGGCGGCGTGCTCCCCGACTGATTCTCCGAACGACACCTGCTCTTCCGACCCCTACTGTCATGACATCAGCTCGACACCTTCTGATAGCCTGCGTCCTCGCGGCGCTCCCCCTCCTCGCCGGCTGCGGCACCGACGCCTCGGCGGACGAGGCCCCGAGTACCGCCGAGCCTGTTCCCGTCGAGGTCGTCGCCGTCGTGGCGGCCGAGCAGACGCTCCCGGTCCGGTCGAGCGGGCGGCTCGCCTCGAAGTCCGAGCGCGCGCTCTCGTTCAAGATCAGCGGCTTGGTGGCCCGGGTCAACGTGGACGAAGGCGGCGCCGTCCGCGCCGGCCAGGTGCTGGCCCGGCTCGACCCGCGCGAGATTGACGCCCAGGTGCTCCAGGCCGAGAGCGCGCTCGCCAAGGCCGAGCGCGACCTCGCCCGCGCCGAGCGCCTCCTCGCCGACTCCGTCGCCACGCTCGAAGCCGTCCAGGACGCTCGCACGGGGGTCGAGGTCGCCCAGGCGCAGCTCGACATCGCGGCCTTCAACCGGCGCTACGCGACGATCACGGCCCCGGCCGCCGGCCGCGTGCTCCGTCGCCACGCCGAGCCGAACGAACTCGTCCAGCCCGGCCAGCCCGTTCTCACGCTTGGCACGGCCGCCGACGGCTGGGTGGTCCGCCTCGGCGTCGCTGACCGGGACATCGTCCGCCTCGCCCTCGGCGACCCGGCGACGGTCCGCTTCGACGCCTACCCCGGCGTCGTCTTCGAGGGCCGGGTGACCGAACTCGCAAGCGCGGCCGACCCGGCGACGGGGACGTTCGAGGTCGAGGTCGCCGTGCCCGACGCCGAGCGGCGGCTGCGGTCGGGCTTCGTGGCGCAGGTCGACCTCCGGCCGAGCGCGGGCGAGCGCTACGCTCTCGTCCCGGTCGACGCGCTCGTGGCGGGCGACGGCGACACGGGGACCGTCTTCGGGATCGAGCCGGGGGCGGGCGGCGCGGCGACGGCGCGCCAGCTGACGGTCGAGATCGCCGCTGTCAGCGGTGACCACCTCGCGGTGCGCTCGGGGCTGGGCGGCGTCGCCCACCTCGTCACGACCGGCGCGGCCTACCTCACCGACGGCGCGGCTGTGCGCGTGGTCGAGCCGTCGGAGCCGCAGTGAACTCGTTGCTCGAACCCACACCCACGGCCTGGCCGCCGATGGCGGATGACAGACCGCAGACCGCCGGCCCGAGCTAATCCCCACCCTCCGCGGTCTGTGGTCAGCGGTCCCTGCCGCGCTCCACGTTTGTCTTTACCTCTTCTGTCCAGAGTCATCCCATGAACCTCCCCAAGCTGGCGATCCAGAACTACCAGTTCACGCTCGTCGTGGTGCTCCTGCTCACGCTGCTCGGCGTGCAGAGCTTCCTCACGATGCCCCGCTCCGAGGACCCGCAGTTCGACATCGCGACGTCGCGCGTGATCGCAGTCTTCCCGGGTGCGAACCCCGAAGACATCGAGAGCCTCGTCGTCGACCCTATCGAGACGGCGATCTACGAACTCGACGACCTCAAAGACCTCGAGACGACCATCCAGGACGGTCTGGCTGTCATCGTAGCCGAGTTCGAAGCCTACGCCGACTCCGACGAGACGCACGACGAGGTCGTCCAGGCGGTCGCGCAGGTGCGCCCGACGCTCCCGGCAGGCGTCGCGGCGGTAGACCTCGTGCAGCTCTCTCCGACCGACGCGGTCACGTTCCAAGTTGCGCTCACCAGTGAGACGGCCAGCTACCGCAGCCTCAAACGCGAGGCAGAGCGCCTCGAAGACGCCTTCGAGCAGGTCGCAGGCGTCCAGGCAGCCGACGTGTGGGCGATCCCCGATCCCGAGGTGCGCATCAGCGTAGACCTCGAGGCGATGCGGGCGCGCAGCGTCACCCTCGGTGAAGTCATGCAGGCGGTCCAGACGGAGGCGCAGAACCTCCCCGGCGGCACCGTCGATGCGGGCGCGAAGCGGTTCACGATCCAGACTTCGGGCGACTACGAGAGCCTCGGCGAGATCGAGCAGACCGTCATCCGGGTGTCGGGCGAACAGGTGCTCTACCTCCGCGACCTTGCCGAGGTGGCCGTCGCCTACGCCGACGAGACCCACCGGGCGCGCTTCAACGGCAGCCGCACCGCCTTCGTCACCATCGCGCAGCGCGAGGGGACCAACATCTTCGACGTGCGGACCGGCCTCGACGCCGCGCTCGCCTCGGTAGTCCCGACGCTGCCGGATGACATGGCCTTGAACGTGGCCTTCGACCAGTCCGAGAGCGTCGACGCGCGCGTGGGCGGATTCTTTGGCAGCCTCCTCCAGGGCGTGCTCCTGGTCGGGATCGTCGTCCTCTTGGCACTGGGGCTGCGCGCCTCGGCCATCGTGATGTTGGCCATCCCCGCCTCGATTCTGATCGCGGTCAACTGGCTCGACCTCGCCGACTACGGCCTCCAGCAGATCTCCATCGTGGGCCTCGTGATCGCGCTTGGGTTGCTGGTGGACAACGCCATCGTGGTCGTCGAGAACGTAGCGCGATACCTCCGCCAGGGCTATGGGCGCTTCGAGGCGGCGGTGGCCGGGACGCGCGAGGTGGCGCTGCCCATCATCGCGGCCACGACGACGAGCGTGCTGGCCTTCGTCCCGATGATCGCGATCCAGTCGGGGACCGGCGACTTCATCCGTTCGATGCCGCTGACCGTCGTCTTCGCGCTCACGGCGTCGCTGGCGCTCTCGCTCACCCTCACGCCAATGATGGCGAGCCGGCTGCTGCGGGGTGGGAATGAAGACCGTCAAGCGGACGGAGCCGAAGGACCTGCGGGCCAGCTTCCAAGCTCTGAGCAGAGCGCCGAGGCAGAACCGAGATCCTTCGACTCGCCACTGCCCGCCCAGGATGACAAGAAAGCAGAGGCGAAGCGGCCACCCCTCCAGCGGCTGCTGGACACCGTCTCCGACCGGGCCTACGTCGGGACGCTGAGTTGGGCGCTGCGGCGGCCTCGGATAGTCGTGGCGATGGCCTTCCTCGCGCTCGTCGGGGCGGGGGCGCTCTTCCCGCTCATCGGGGTCTCGTTCTTCCCCAAGGCGGGCAAGCCGCAGTTCCTCGTCAGCATCGAGACGCCCGAGGGGGCCAACTTCGAGTACACCGACCAGGCCACGCGCGCCATCGAGGCGGTGCTGCGCGACCGCCCGGAGGTCAAGACCGTCGCGGCGAACGTCGGGCGCGACAACCCGCTCGTCTACTACAACGAGATCCCGCGCCGCGAGCGGGCCAACGTGGCCCAGGTGCTCGTCGAGACGTACGACCCCCGCCAGGTCGAGCCGCTCGTGGAGGCCCTGCGGCCCACGTTCGACGCGATGCCCGGCGTGGACGTCGCCTACGAGGTGTTCGAGAACGGGCCGCCCGTCGAGGCCCCCATCGCGGTGAAGGTGCTCGGCCCCGACCTCGTCACCCTCGACCGGCTAGCCCGCGAGGTGGCGACGATCCTCGACAGGACGGAGGGAACACAGAACGTGAACAACCCGCTCGCCCAGCCCAAGACGGACCTCGCTGTGCGCATCGACCGCAGCAAGGCGGGGCTCTTCGGCGTGCCCATCGCTGAGGTCGACCGGACCGTCCTCGCCGCGATGAACGGGTTGCCACTAGGTACCTACCGTGATCCCGAGGGCGAGGACTACGACATCGTCGTCCGCCTCCCCCTCACGGGCCACGACGGCCAGCCGCGCCGCCCGTCGCTCGACGACTTCGACCGCATCGCCGTGGCCTCGATGCACGGCGGGGCGGTTCCGCTGCGGCAGGTCGCCACGCTCGGCTTCGAGCCGGTCCCGACGCGCATCGACCACGTTGACCTCGTGCGCGCCGTCAGCGTGACGTCCGACGTGGACGTGGCGGGCGGCTACAACGAGATCGCGGTCACGCAGGAGGTCGTGGAGCAGGTCGAAGCGCTGGCCTTGCCCCCAGGCTACCGGGTCACCTACGGCGGCAAGCTGGAGGCGCAGCAGGAGAGCTTCGCGAGCCTCGGCGGTGCGCTCCTGGTGGCGCTGCTCGGCATCCTCGCCGTGTTGGTGCTTCAGTTCCGCTCGTTCCGCCAGCCGCTCATCATCATCGTGGCGATCCCGCTGGCTATCATCGGCGCGTTCCCGGCGCTGCTCCTGACCGGCTACGCGTTCAGCTTCATGGCCTTCATCGGGTTTACGAGTCTGATCGGGATCGTGGTCAACAACTCGATCATCCTCGTCGACTATGCCAACCAGCTACGGGCACGAGGGCGCACCGTCGCGGAGGCCGTCTCTGAGGCTGGGCAGACGCGCTTCACGCCGATCCTGCTCACGACGTTCACGACCATCGGCGGGCTGCTCCCGCTCACGCTCACCAACTCGGACCTCTGGAGCCCGCTCGGCTGGGTCATCATCGGCGGCCTCGCCGTCTCGACGCTGCTCACGCTCGTGGTGGTGCCCGCGCTCTACCGGTTGCTCACGCCCGAGGCAGAGCCGCAGCCTGCCTGAGCCCATTCGCTGTTGCCTTTCTCGTTCACCAACCCACACCGAACCATGAATCGACTCGTCCGCACGGCTGCGCTCAGCACTGCCCTCGTGGCGGTGAGCGCCCCCGCCGCCGCCCAGGATGCCGCATCCACCGGCACCATCGTCGTCTCCGTGTCCGGCGTCGCCTCTGACGAAGGAGAGATCGGATGCGCGCTCTTCAACCAGGACGACGGCTTTCCGATGGACCGAGCCTCAGCTCTGCATGCTCAGGAACACGCGGCCAGCCCAGACGGCGTGACGTGCCAGTTCGACGCGCTCACCCCTGGCAGCTACGCCGTGTCGGTCTTCCACGACCGCAATGTCAACGACAAGGTGGACACCAATTTCCTGGGTGTTCCAAAGGAGGACTGGGGCGTCTCGAACGGCGTGCGCCCGAGGATGCGCGCCCCTCGTTTTGAGGAAGCGAGGTTCGACCTCGCCGCAGGCCAGACGCTCACGCTGGATGTCAGGGTAGACGGATGACCAGTTACCAGCTCAAATACGGTCCCTGGGCCGTCGCTACCGCCGCGTCGGCAGGTACCGGACGTGCGTGCGCCGCCGCTCGCCCAGCGCGGGCTGTCGCTCGTCCTGGTGGCGCAGCGCGAAGACCGCCTCCAGACGCTCGCCGACGACCTCGCTGACGACCTCGCCGCTCGCCACGGCAGCCAGCACAGCACGTAGCGCCCGAGGCGGCGCGGTAGTCAGTCAGCCGCCGCGTGCGGAGGCCGAGCACGGCCTCACTCCTGTCCGTCGAAGAGCGGAGCCGGCTTCGGGGCTTTCTCCGGTTTCCGGGTGCCCGTCTTGCGGGCCTTCTTCGGCGTGTTCGACTTCCACGTCCGTGACCCGGGCGCACGCCGCGAGCCGTGCCGCTCGTAAACCTGCTCGGCGAGCGCCCGCGTCTCGGGCAGCCGCTTGATGGCGTAGTAGTCCGCCCGCATCGCCTTCGAGCTTTCGCGCCAGTCGGCGAGCGGTGCCGGGTAGCCCGCGACGGGGTCCAGGTGGTGGTTCAGGATCGCCTCAGCCGGCGCGTCGCGCAGTTCCGGTACCCACCGCTTGACGAAGACCGCGTCGGCGTCGTGGTCGGCGAGCTGCTTGTCGGGGGAGTAGACGCGGAGCTGGTTGATCCCGACGACGCCCGCCTGCATCTGGGTCTGCGAGATGTGGATGCCGGGGGCGTAGTCGGCCCAGCGCCGGGCCATCGGGTAGAGCGTCTTCCGCCAGTCGATGCGGAGCGAGTGGACGGCGGCGCTCGTCACGAAAGCCCGCATGCGGAAGTTGAGGAAGCCGGTCTCGGCCACGCAGCGCATACAGGCGTCGACGAGCGGCCAGCCCGTCGCTCCGGCAAGCCACGCCTCCAGGTGCTCGTCGCCGGGCGTGGGGAGGGCAGCGTAGGCGGCGTTGAGCGGAGCGTGCTCCATCTGCGGCTCCGTCTCGAGGCGCTGCGCGAAGTGGTCGCGCCAGTGGAGCCGGCTCTTGAACGAGCGGAGCGACTTGCGCCATTGCTTCGCCTCTTCGCTAGGCTGGTCCTTCAACTCGGCTTGCCGGGCCTCGGTCGCGGCGTAGGCTTGGCGTCCGGTCAGCGTTCCCCACGCGAGGTGGACCGAGAGGCGCGACCCGCACACGAAGGCGTCGTTCGGCGAGGAGATGCCGCCGGAGTAGCAGACCCCACGCTCGGTCAGGAACGAGGACAGGGTCGCCTCGGCGGCCGTCTCGCTGACCGGCTGGCGGAGGTCGCGCTGCGCGTCGGTCAGCCGGTGCCCGAAGGCTTCGACGGTCGGACGTGCGCCCTCCGGTGGCTGAAGGGCGTGCGCCGCCTCGGGCACGCGGACGCGGGCGAGGGCGGTACCGTCGGGCGCGGGAAGCGGGCCGGCCGCCGTGAACTGCCGCCACCGCCGGCCCCGCGTGTTGCGGTCGATCCCGCCGCGGAAGACGCCGGTCTGCCTGTGCTCGTGCCAGGCCACGCCCTCGGCGCGGCACCAGTCGCCGACGGCGTGGTCGCGCGCGAACGTCACCGCGCTCCCGATCTCCTCGTGGGAGTAGATGGCCTCGAACGGTACGGCCTCGCGCAGTCTGCCGAACGCTTCGACGGCGTCGGCGTGGAGCGCAAGCACGTCGGCGCTGTGCGGCCGGAGCCGGCCGCGGAGGTCGCCGAGGGCCTCGACCCAGGCGGCGACGTGGAAGCCGCTCGTCTCTTCGGCTCGGAGGACGGCCGGCTCGAAGAGGTAGACGGGGAGGACGGTGGAGCCCGAGTTGAGGGCGGCGGTGAGCGCCGGGTTGTCGGCGAGGCGAAAGTCGCTTTTGACCCACCAGAGGACAGTAGCCATGAGTACGCGGAGGGGAGACGTGGAGAGTGCTAACGGTGAGTGGAGGCGCGGAGTTCGCTAACCGCGCAGCGCAGACCTGTCACGAGACCATCACATCGGACGTGCGGCGGAACCCACGCCAGGGCCGCGCGTGAAGCGCCTACCTGTAACTCGTTTCCAGCTTGCACTATGCGCTTTCTTCGCTACGCCCTGCCCCTGCTGATGCTCGCTCCGGCCTTCGCCCAGGCCCAAAGCACGGCGACCTACCGCGTCACCTTCGAGAGCGTCTGGAGCGCCGACACGCACCCCGACGGCTTCCCGCCGGACCCGCACTACTCGCCGCTGATCGGCGCGGCCCACAGCGCGGACGCTTCGCTCTGGGAGGTCGGTGGCCTCGCCTCGCCGGGGATCGAGCAGATGGCCGAGACCGGCGGCACGTCGCAGCTTCGAGGCGAAGTGAGCGGGCTCGTCGGCGACGGCACGGCACTCTCTGTAGTCTCCGGCGGCGGCATCGCGCTCTCGCCCGGCTCGGTCTCGACGACGTTCGACGTGACCGAGGACCACGCGCTCGTCTCGCTCGTCACGATGGTCGCGCCCAGCCCGGACTGGTTCGTCGGCGTCAGCGGCTTTGATCTCCGGGACGACGGCACTTGGTTCGAGGAGGTGAGCGTGGCACTCTACGCCTACGACGCAGGTACGGACAGCGGGGCGAACTACACCTCGCCGAACCAGGACACGAACCCGGCCGAGCCGATCTTCCGCATCGAGGAGCCGCCGTTCGTGGTGGGCGACGAACTGGCGGCGCTCGGGACGTTCACCTTCACGCTCCTCAACACGGTCTCGAACGAGGAGACCGTTGCGGCAGCCCGGTTCGCGCTCGACGCGCCGGCCCCGAACCCGGCGACCTCGCGCTCCGCCTTCCGGCTCTCGCTCGACCAGGCGCAGGCGGTCCAGATAGACGTGTTCGACATCCTCGGCCGCCGCGTGGAGACGGTGCACCGGGGCGCGCTCGCAGCCGGTGTCCACCCGTTCTCGCTCGACGTGCGCAGCCTGACCTCCGGCCTCTACGTCATCCGCGCCAGCGGCTCCGACACCCAGGCCACGCGCCGCCTCGTCGTGCAAGGGCGCTAGCCGGAATCCGCCACGGAATCAGAACGTCTCTCGGCCGGTAGAAGGCTAGAGTCGGTCCCGTGTGAGGTACAACTTGGAAACGCAAGAGATCATCATTCGCGTCTCGCCCGAGGCGGCCCGCTTGTACGAGTCTGCCTCCGAGCAGGACCGCCGCAGGATGGACCTGCTCATCAGTTTGCAGCTTACCGGGAAGACGACCCCGGAGGCGTCGCTCGAAGACATCATGCGCAGGATGAGTCGCGAGGCGCAGCAGAATGGCCTCACGCCGGAGCTTCTAGCTGAGATTCTGAGTGAGTAGCGTGCGGGTTGTCTTCGACACGAACGTTCTCATTAGCGCAGCCTTATTTGAGCAGTCGGTCCCGTTTCAGGCACTTCGCAGCGTGCTCGGTGGAGGCGTTCTGCTGGTTTCCGAGGAGTCGCTGAACGAGGTCGTCGCCGTGCTCCGCCGCGAGAAGTTCGACCGCTACATTTCCGCCGCTACGCGCGAGCGCTTTTTGGGTCTCTTCGTGCGAAGGGCTACCGTCGTGCAGGTCACAGAGACGATCCAGGTTTGCCGCGACTCAGACGACGACCGGCTGCTGGAACTGGCGCTGAGCGGCAACGCTGATTGCATCGTCACTGGCGATGACGACCTGCTCGTGCTGCATCCCTTCCGCGGCATTCCTATTCTGATCCCGCGCGACTTCTTGGACTGGATGGAAACGCAGGCGTAGCCCCGGCCGCGCTCAGAACACGGCGCTGAGTTGGACGCGGACGTTGTGGACGACGGGGGCCTCGCTCGGCGCGCGGCCCTCGTAGTTCAGGCCCGCCCGCAGGAAGCGGTTGAGGGTGTACTGCCCGCTCGCGCTCCACAGGTACGAGGTGCCGTCGCCCCGGCGCTCGGTGAGTTCGAATGCGGCCTGCCCGGCGGTCGCGTCCCCATCGAGGCGGACGTCGGCGCGCTCGCCCTGGAGCAGGAGTTGGAGCCGGCCCGCGACGGCGAAGCGGGCGCGCAGGGGAAGGACGAGGATGCGAGCCGTGAGGTCGTCGCCCGAAGCGCTTGCTTCGGCGTCGCGGTTGCGGGCGTAGCGCACGCCGGCCGAGAGGGAGACGGCCTGCCCGAACCGCCACGTCGCCTCCGGCTCGACCTCGACGCCCCGGATGTCGAACCGGCGCGAGGCGAAGGGGCTGCCGGACGCGTTGCGCTCGGCCGCGCCGCGCAGCTCGCCGCTGAGCGGCCCGAAGAGGACGGCCCGCGCCTCGGCCTCGACGAGCTGGATGCGCCGCCGCTCCAGGCCCGTCGCGAGGCGGTTCGTGCTGCGGAGGTGCTGGCCGAAGAGGCGCCCGCTCCAGCGCGGATCGCCCCGGAAAAAAGCGAACTCCTGCCCGATGCGGAAGCGCCCGCCCAGCGTCGTGGCTTCGTCCTGGAGCACGCCGGGGTTGAGGAGGTAGACGCGCGCCAGGTCGGGCTCCTCGCTCTTCTCCTGCACGTCGAGCGTGGTGAGCGACGAGACCCTGGCGAGCGCGCGCTGCCACCCCGAGGCGTCGTCACCGAACAGGCGGGCCGGGTCGAGGCGGAGGCGGAGGCGGCCCTGCACGCCGATCGTCGGGATGAGGTCGTCGCCGGGGACGAAGGTGCGGGCGTACTGGCCTTCGAGTGGGGTGATCTCCTCGCGGAACTCATCGAGCTGCTGCACGCCGTCGCCGTTGGCGTCCTCCCAGACGAACTCACCAAGCTCGGGCCCGACGAGGAGGTAGATTTCCTGGAGCACCGGCGAGCGTTCGGTCTGGGCTTCGTAGACCGTGTTCAGTTCGACGGCGCGGGCGAGCGGGGTCCAGCGGTTGGTCCAGCGCAGGACGAGGCTCTCGTTGTCGCCGAAGCCAGTCTCCTCGAACGCCTCGGTCGCGTTGCGGAGGCGGTAGGCGACCTGCGCCTCGGTCGTGTAGGTCGCCGACGGGCGGTAGCGGAGGTCGGTCTGGACGGTCGTGACGGTGGCGGCGTCCGCGAAGGCTCCGGCGAGCGGCTGCTCCTCGTCGCGCCACTCGACCGACGCGGCGGCGGTGAGCGTCGAGCTCGTCCAGCCCAGCCCGGGGCGGACTTCGGCGAAGGCGAGCGCCTCGACCACGAGGCTGTCCGTCCCGAGCGCCCGCTGGTCGCGCCGCTCCTGCTCGACCTCGACGAAGGGCACGAGCCGGTCGCCGAGGAGCCGGTAGTCGAGCCGGCCGAGCTGGCGGAGCCACCGGCCCTCCTCGCCAGCGAAGCCGTTCTCCGAATCGACGACGTCGAGCCGGTAGCTGAGGCCGGGCCACCGCTCGCGCCGGAACGCGGCGTCGAGGCCGCCGCGCTGCCCGTCGAACAGGTCCCCGATCTCGATCTGCCCGGCCTCGACCTGGAGGTGCGTCGCCTCGCCGCTCGCCCAGCGGACAACCCCCTCGGCGGTTGACTCGGCGAGGGTGTCGATGCCTGTGAACCCCGCGCCGGCCTGCGCCACGTTCCACGTTCGGTTGAACTCGACCGGCCGGATCCGGCTCAGCGGCTGGAAGGTCTCACCCCGGAGCCGGCCGACGACTTCGGCCGAGAGCGTGCCCGCGTCGAGGCTCCCGAACCGGAGCGGCGTTGGCCGAAGCCGCAGCCCGCCGTAGCCGGCGCTGCCGCCCGCGCCGCCGGCAACGTCGAGGCGGTTGGCGTCGTTCGTGGACCGCGCGATCTCGCCGAAGAGTTCGAGGCCGGCGACGGGCTCGGCGCTCACCTGGAGGTCGAGGACCTGCTGGAGCGTCGGCTTGGGGAGGAGGCGGAGCGGGACGTAGTCGCCCGCGCCAGGGCCGACCCACTCGTAGAGGATGCCGTTGACGGCGCGGCCCGCCCGGCGGTAGTCGCCCGCCCCGACCTCGACGCGCGAGAAGCGGACGCGGAAGACCGAGTCGGCCTCGGCCGTGGCGGGGACGAAGATCGAGACGGTTTGTCCGGCGAAGACCGTGTCCTGACGGGCGTAGAGGACGAACGGGCTCTCGGGGTCGAACGGCACCGGCTCGGCCCCGGAGCGGACGGCGGGGCCGAGCCCGGAGGCTCCGATCAGGTCGAGGTCGGCCTCGGTCAGCCCGAGTTCGTCGGCGAAGGCGGCCCCGTCGGACTCGCGCAGGAGCGTGCCCCGGATGCGGAGGCGCTCGGTCCCGTCGGCGCGTGCCCACAGCCGGGCCTCGGCCTCGGTCCCGACGACCGTCCGCGTGAACTCGCTCGTGGTGTACTCGAAGTCGACCGTGATCCGGCGCTCGGCGGTGACCAGTCGGCGCGGCGTGAAGGTGACCTCGCCCGTCGCGTAGTCGATCACGTAGTCGCTCGCCTCGCCGCGCGTCAGGAGTTGCCCGTCGAGGTAGACCCGCTCGGAGCCCGCGATAACGATAATAAATTGCTCGCCTTCGCGCCCGACGAGCCGGTACGGCCCCTGGACGCCCTCGAGGGCGAGGATGTCCTGGCTCTGGAAGAGGCCGCGCGCCGTCGCGCCCGCGACCGTCGCCGTCGCCCCGGCAAGCGTGCCGCTGAAGAGCGCCGGCGCGTTCGCGGTGACGGCTGCTCCCTGGAGCTTGCGGACGTAGGGCGCGAACTCCGTCCCGGTGAAGGCGAGGTCGATGTCGCCGAGGCGGGCCTGGCCGCGCCGCGTGTCAAGCTGCACGTAGACCCGGTCGAAGTCGGAGAGCCGCTGTGTGGTGCCCTCGGGCTGGATCGGCGTGTTCTCGTCCGTGAGGACGGCCTGGACCTCGACCCCGTCGGCGACCTCGCCCGAGAGTTCCATCCTGAGCCCCGACTCGATCGACACGTCGCGCCGGTTGCCGGCCACGATGCCGCGCGAGATCGACCCCCGCCGCCGCAGCCGGGGCGGCGCGCCGAAGAGCGGCTCGTCGGCCTCGGCGCGCTCCGCCTCCACGACGCGCCGCCGCCCGAGCGTGTCAGTCTCCCCGATCCGCCGCCGGGCGATGGGCCCGTCGAACGCCGCGAGCGGGAGCGTCCGGTAGACCGCGACGAGCGTCGACGAGACCTTCGGGCGCGGGTCTAGCCTGAGGAGGAGCCTGCCCGTACGGGTGTCGAGGGCGTACTGCGTCGTGTCGAGCGCGATGCCGTCGAGCCGGAGTGTGAGCGAGCCGGGGAGGACGAACGGACGAAGCGCGAGCGGCTGCCGGAGGTCGAGCGTGTCGCGGAACGCGCCGAGGTCCCCCCCCCGGAGATCGCCGTCCGGCACCTGCGCGAGCGCGGGCGCGCCCGCGAGCAGAGCGAGGAGCAGGAAGAGTCGGCGAGGCATCGGTCGTTCGCAGGGCCGCGGCGGGCAGCGCCGAAGCGGGCGGGGAAGCAGGCACGCGCAGGGGCAGCGTGGGGGGCCGCCCTGCCGCGAAGTAACGAACGACCGGGTTGTCTCCTCGATTGTTGGCGAAAGCCGCTAATCTAGCCTCGCTGCGCGGGACGGGCAAGGCAGCGTAGACCCCCTGTCCGTCTTGCGTTCGCTGCGCTCCCAGCGCCAGCAGCCTGTTTCAGAGCTGGTAGGAGTAGGCGTTCACACAACTAACTGCCCCTTGGCTCCTGCGATGGCGCTCTCATACCAGTTCTTCAGGATAGTGTCTCACCTACACGAGGTCGTCCCCGCGTAGGCGGGGACCCATGCACCCCCCTGTGTGAAGCGCCGCCGCCTGATGGATGCCCGCCTGCGCGGGCATGACATGAGAGTGAGGCAACAATC